>NZ_CAXTAZ010000007.1:0-120727 GCF_964242715.1 uncultured Enterovirga sp. | reverse complement strand
CGGTGATCGCGATGATCGGCATCGTCATGCTGATCGGCATCGTGAAGAAGAACGCGATCATGATGGTCGATTTCGCGATCGAGCGCCGGAAGGAGGGCGCCGAGGCGAAGGAGGCCATCATCGAGGCTGCCGTGCTGCGCTTCCGGCCGATCATGATGACGACGGCAGCCGCCGTGCTCGGCGCGCTCCCGATCGCGCTCGGGGTCGGGGCCGGGGCCGAGTTGCGCCAGCCGCTCGGCTACACGGTCGTCGGCGGGCTCCTGATGTCGCAGCTCCTGACGCTGTTCATCACCCCGGTCATCTATCTCACGTTCGAGAGGCTGACCTCGCCCCGCAAGGCCGCCGAGCGGCACGACCAGGTGCCCGCGCCGATCGCGGTTCCGGCGGAATAGGCCGGAACCCGGCATTCATCGTTGCTTCAGGCTTGCTGCGTCACCATGTCGGTATATCGCCGCCCCGGCGGCCCCTCTCTTGTTGGAAGAACACGATGACCCCGTCACTTCGCCACTTCGTTGCGCTGGGCGCGCTCGGCCTGGCCGCGATCGGTCCCGGAGCAGTGTCGGCTGCACCCGCGGACGCACTCGCCAAGGCGCAGATGCAAACCTATCCGGGCGAGGCCTATTCCCAGTACCGAGGTCGCCATTACGGCGGGTATCGCGGCGGCTACCGCCGGGGCGGCGGCGGTGCGGGTGTCGCAGCCGGCGTCATCGGCGGTCTCGCCGCGGGCGCGCTCATCGGCGGCGCGATCGCCTCGCAGGCGGCACCGGGGCCCGGCTATTACGCCGGCCCGGGCGCGCCCGTCGCGGCCTATGGCGGTCCCGTGCCCGTCGGCAATGTCTATGGTCGGGACCCGAACTGGGTGAATTACTGCGCGAGCCGGTATCGCAGCTTCGACCCGGTTTCCGGGACCTATCTCGGCCGGGACGGCTTCCGCTACCCCTGCGAATAATCCGACAACCTCCAAGTTCGACGTCTCGATGGGCCCTTCGGGGCCCATCTTCGTTTCGGTCTCTTCACGCGACAGTGTCCATGTCGCAGGCCCGCAACCTGAACCAAGGGAGGGGTCGCGGCGTAGTCAGGCGGTGCGACAGTAGCGGGATTCATGACCGAGCGAGTGAGCGAAGGCGATCCGAGGCGTGATCGCCTTCACGTCGACGAGGCCGGACCTCAGCGCACGTCAGCAGACGTGCGCCCGTCGTCCCGCCCGAACACGACGCGCCGCGAGGGCCTGCAGACGCAATCGCCGCGGAGCAATCCTCCCGTCCCTGCCCCGGCAGTTTCGGCCGATCGCGCTCGTCCCGAGCCGGAGACGATCGCGGAGCGATCGCCTGTCCGTTGGGGCCTGTGGTTCGCCACCCTCGCGCTCCTGATCGGCGCGGCGTCGGCCGGCTGGTGGTACTGGACGGGAAGCGCCAGGGCGCCTGCCGGGGATCAGGCCCGATCCGGGGCCGCGCCGCCGCAGGGCCGCGCCGCGGCCGCGGGCCGAATACCGGTCGATGTCGCGCAGGTGACCGTGTCGGACGTGCCGATCTTCTACGAGAGTCTCGGCACGGTTCAGGCCTTCAACAACGTGACGATCCGGTCGCGCGTCGATGGGGAGGTGATGGAGATCGCCTTCGAGGAAGGCCAGACCGTGCAGGAGGGCGCCCTTCTCGCCCGGGTCGATCCCCGTCCCTACAAGGCGGCCCTGGACCAGGCGCTCGCCCGCAAGGCGCAGAACGAAGCAACCCTGGCTGCGACCAGGCTCGATCTGGAGCGAACGCAGAAGCTTGCATCGCAATCCTTCGCCTCGCAGCAGCAGCTCGACCAGCAGACCGCGACGCTCGGATCGCAGACGGCGCAGCTGGCAAGCGACCAGGCGGCGATCGACAACGCCCGCACGCAGCTGGACTATGCGACCATCCGGGCGCCGATTTCGGGCCGGACGGGGCTCCGGCTGGTGGATCGCGGCAATATCGTTCGGGCGGGCGATGCGACCGGGATCGTGGAGATCGCGCAGCTTCAGCCGATCTCGGTCCTGTTCACGGCACCTGAGGGCCAGCTCCCGGCCATCGCGGCTGCGAAACGGGGAGGCGACGTCAGGGTCCAGGCGCTCGCGCCGGACGGACGGACGATCCTCGGCGAGGGCGTGCTCGCCCTCATCAACAACACGGTCGACCCCGCCAGCGGCACCGTGCGCCTGAAAGCCACCTTCCCGAATGCAGAGGACCGGCTGTGGCCGGGCCTGTCGGTCAATACGCGCCTCCTCGTTCAAACGCTGCGAGCGGCCGTGAACATTCCCGAGGCGGCCTTGCTGCGCGGCCAGAACGAGCTCTTCGTCTATGTCGTCGGGGCCGACGACAAGGCGGAGAAGCGCCTGCTCAAGGTCGGCGCCTTTTCCGAAGGCCGGGTCGTCATCGAGGACGGGTTGAGGGCGGGCGAAAAGGTGGTTGTCGCAGGCCAGTCGCGCTTGCTGCCCGGTTCTCAGATCCAGACCGGGCCAAGCGGACCGGGCCGCGAAGACGAGCGGGCTGCGGGTCTCGCCGCGACGCCGGGGTCCGCACCGTGAGGGCGAACGTCTCAGCGCCGTTCATCCGGTTTCCGATCGCCACCTCGCTCCTGATGGTGGCGATCCTGTTCGTCGGCATCGCGGCCTTCCCCCGGCTGCCGGTCGCGGCCCTGCCCCAGATCGACTTCCCGACCGTCCAGGTGAGCGCCTCGCTGCCGGGCGCCAGCCCCGACACCATGGCGACGTCGATCGCCCAGCCGCTCGAGCGCCAATTCGCCCAGATCCCGGGCGTGTCGGTGATGACGTCGAATTCCTCGCTCGGGACGACCTCGATCTCGGTGCAGTTCGAGCTCGGCCGCGACGTCGACGCCGGCGCGCAGGACATCCAGGCCGCGATCAATGCAGCCGCCGGCGAATTGCCGCGCGACCTGCCGAGTCCCCCGACCTACCGCAAGGTGAACCCGGCGGATCCGCCGATCCTCATCATCGGCGGAACCTCGGACACGCTGCCGCTCATCGAGGTGAACGAGAATCTCGATTCCCGCGTCGGCCGGCAGATCAGCCAGATCTCCGGCGTCGGGCAGGTGATCGTGGGCGGCGAGCAGAAGCCCGCGATCCGGATCCAGATCGATCCGGCAAAGCTCGTCGCGAAGAATATCAGCCTCGACGAGGTCCGCACGCAGCTCGGCCTCGCGACCGTCAACCAGCCGAAGGGCACGATCGACGGCCGGAGCCGGTCCTTCACCATCTACGCGAACGACCAGCTCACCAAGGCCGAGGAATGGCAGGACGTGATCCTCGCCTTCCGGGGCGGCGCCGCCATCCGGGTCCGCGACGTCGGCCAGGCCGTGTCCGGCCCCGAAGATAGCCGCAAGGCGGCCTGGGTCTCCGGCAAGCGGGGAGTCTATCTCGTCGTCTTCAAACAGCCGGATGCGAACGTCGTCGACGTGGTCGACAAGATCAAGGCCGAGCTGCCCCGCCTCCAGGGCTCCCTGCCGGCGACCATGCAGCTCGAGATCGTGTCCGACCGGACCCAGACGATCCGGGCTTCGCTGCACGAGGTCGAACTCACGCTGCTTTTGACCATCGCGCTCGTCGTCGTCGTGATCTTCGTCTTCCTGCGAAGCTTCTGGGCGACTGCGATCCCGAGCATCACGGTGCCGATCTCTCTCGCCGGCACCTTCGCGCTGATGTACGTGGCCGGCTACAGCCTCAACAACCTGTCCCTGATGGCGCTCATCGTCGCCGTGACCTTCGTGGTCGACGACGCCATCGTCATGCTCGAGAATATCGTGCGACGGGTCGAGGAGGGCGACAGCCCGCTGGAGGCCGCCCTCAAGGGCTCGGCCGAGATCGGCTTCACCATCGTGTCGATATCGATCTCGCTCATCGCCGTCTTCATCCCGCTGCTCCTGATGGGCGGGATCATCGGGCGCCTGTTCCGCGAATTCGCGATGACGGTCTCGATCATGATCGCGGTGTCGGCCGTGGTCGCCCTGACGCTGACGCCGATGATGGCGTCCCGTCTTCTCACCTCCGAGCGGGACAGCCAACATGGCGCGGTCTACCGCTTCTTCGAACGCGGTTTCGCGGCAGTCGACCGTGCCTATGGGGCAAGCCTCGACGTGGCGCTCCGCTTCCGCTTCGTCACCTTGCTCGTCTTCCTCGGCACGATCGTGCTCACGGGCTATCTCTTCTGGGTCGTTCCGAAGGGCTTCTTTCCGCAGCAGGATACGGGGCTCCTCATCGGCACCTCGGAAGCCGCCCAGGACATCTCCTTCGCCGAGATGGTGAAGCGCCAGGAAGCGGCGCTCGCGGTGATCGGGCGCGATCCCGCGGTCGCGGCCTATTCCGCCCAGGTCGGCGGCACGAACTCGCTGAACGAGGGCCGCGTCTTCATCACGCTGAAACCGGCAGGCGAGCGGGACGTCACGATCTACCAGGTCATCGACCGCCTCCGGACCGAGCTCGACCGGGTCTCGGGTATCCGGCTCTTCCTCCAGGCCGCGCAGGACATCAATGTCGGCGGGCGCCGCACCCGGACGCAATTCCAATACACGCTGCAGGACGCGAATTCCGCCTCCCTTCGGGAGTGGACCCCGCGGGTCGTCGACGCGCTGCGCAAGCTGCCGCAATTGCGGGACGTCACCTCCGACCAGTCGACGGGCGGCGGAATGCTGACCCTCACCATCGACCGGGATCAGGCTTCCCGCTACGGAATCACGCCGAGCCTGATCGACAATGCGCTCTACAATGCCTTCGGGCAGCGCCAGGTCGCCCAATACTTCACCGAGATCGACACCTTCCGGGTGATCCTCGAAATCCTGCCCGAATTGCAGGGCGAAACCGAGACACTGCAGCGCCTGCACGTGAAGTCGCCGACGACTGGCGAACAGGTGCCGCTCGCTGCCTTCGCCCGCTGGACGACACGGGGCGTCTCGCCCCTGTCGGTCACCCATCAGGGCCAGTTCCCGGCGGTGACGATCAGCTTCAATCTCGCCCCGGGCGTGTCTCTGGGACAGGCGACGCAGGCGATCGAGGGCGCCGAGCGGGACATCCGACTGCCCCCGACCACCGTGGGCAGCTTCCAGGGCAATGCGCAGGAATTCCAGAAGTCGCTCTCGACGGTGCCGCTCCTGATTCTCGCGGCCCTGATCGCGGTCTACATCATTCTCGGTATCGTCTACGAAAGCCTGATCCACCCGCTCACCATCCTGTCGACGCTGCCCTCGGCCGGCCTCGGCGCGCTCGCGGTGCTGATGCTGTTCGGCTACGATTTCAGCCTGATCGCGTTGATCGGCGTCATCCTCCTGATCGGCATCGTGAAGAAGAACGGCATCATGCTGGTCGACTTCGCGATAGCGGCCGAGCGGGACGAGAAGATCTCGGCCGAGGAGGCGATCCGCAAAGCCGCGCTGCTGCGCTTCCGGCCCATCCTGATGACGACGCTCGCCGCGATCCTGGGCGGCATCCCGCTCGCGCTCGGTCTCGGGGCCGGCGCGGAGATCCGCCAGCCACTCGGCTATGCGATGGTCGGCGGGCTCGCGGTCAGCCAGGTTCTCACCCTCTACACCACGCCCGTCGTCTACATCTATCTCGATGCGTTCTCCGAGACGGTCACGGGCTGGTTCGGGAAGGGCCGGGCTGGCCAGACCGCAGCGGTGGCGCCCGCAGAATAGCCCTTGGTATTGCCCTTACCGATTTTCGCAGATGTGTTGAAACTTCGGCCCGGTCACATCGTTGGTGTGCACCATGAGGTCGATCGAAAACATGTACGACTTTGGCGGTTCGCTCTCGTCGCAATGCGATACGCTTCTGCTCGGGCGTTTGAGCACGGAACTCGCGTCGATCTACAGGGACACCCTGCAATCGCCGTTGCCGCCGCGTCTTCAGACCCTCATCGACCGCCTCGAGACCGCCGGTCTCGGCAGCCACGACCCGAATAGCGACGACTAGGGCCCTTGGGCGGCCCAAACGGCCGCCGCTGCCCTGTAGCAGATCTGCCGGGCCCGCCTGCTTACCCGCTAGCGGCGCCGCTTCCGCCGGACCGCAGCGCCTTGCCGAAGGGCCGGTTGACCTTCGGCGCCCGATCGCCGATCCCCTGCGAACAGGGGGACATCCGATGGACGCAACCAGACGCCACTACCGTATCGCCGTGATTCCCGGGGACGGGATCGGCAAGGAGGTCGTGCCGGAAGGCGTCCGGGTGCTCGAAGCCGCCGCCAAGCGCCACGGCTTCTCGCTCCAGCTCGACTGGTTCGACTTCTCGTCCTACGACTACTACGCCAAGCACGGCCGCATGATGCCGGAAGACTGGAAGCAGAAGGTCGGCGGCCACGACGCCATCTTCTTCGGCGCGGTGGGTTGGCCGGCGAAAATCCCCGACCACGTCTCGCTCTGGGGCTCGCTGCTGCTGTTCCGGCGGGAATTCGACCAGTATATCAACCTCCGCCCGGTCCGTCTGATGCCCGGCGTCAAATGCCCGCTTGTCGGGCGCGAGCCGGGCGACATCGACTTCTGGGTCGTGCGCGAAAATACCGAGGGCGAATATTCCGCCATCGGCGGCCGGGCCTTTCCCGGCACCGAACGCGAATTCGTGGTGCAGGAATCGGTCTTCACCCGCTTCGGCGTCGACCGGGTGCTCGATTTCGCGTTCAAGCTGGCCGAGAGCCGGCCGAAGAAGCACCTGACCGCCGCCACCAAGTCGAACGGCATCTCTATCTCGATGCCGTATTGGGACGAGCGCGTCGAAGAGATGGCCTCGAAATTCCCCGGCGTGAAGTGGGACAAGTACCATATCGACATCCTGACCGCGCATTTCGTGCTGCATCCGGACTGGTTCGACGTCGTGGTGGCGTCCAATCTCTTCGGCGACATCCTGTCGGACCTCGGCCCGGCCTGCACCGGCACCATCGGTATCGCGCCCTCCGGCAACATCAACCCGGCACGGGATTTCCCGTCGGTGTTCGAGCCGGTCCACGGCTCCGCGCCGGACATCGCGGGCCAGGGTATCGCGAACCCGATCGGACAGATCTGGTCCGGCGCCATGATGCTGGAACATCTCGGCGAGCTGGACGCCGCCAAGGAGATCGTGGACGCGATCGAGCGGGTGCTCGCCGAGCGGACGCTGCGGACGGGCGACCTCGGCGGCAACGCCGATACCGTGACCTGCGGCAAGAACGTGGCGGAGGCGCTTGGTTGAGGGCGTTCTGCGACGTGCAGGTCTAAGAAGCATCCGCCCCTCCTGAACCGGCGCCGATCGAGGACGTCTTCCGAACATGTCAGCTCTGGCGCGACGATGACATTCCTGCCGGCAAGAGCCAGGGACGGCAGCTCTCGGGCATTGCAGGCCTGCGGCCATGGGCAGGTGTGAGGACGATGTCGAGGCAGGGTGGATGGCCTCGGCGCGGTACGATATCGCTCTAGGACCTCGTTCGTCCCGGACGAGGGCCTTGTCGCTGAGCCAGCCATGAAGACCTACCGGACGAACATTCAAGGAGGGTGACCACAACCCGCCAGGATAATCGGTCTACGCTGGCATGGAATTTCAGTATGTTTGTTCTACCTCGGTAGATTTCTTTCGAACATCATTCCGATTGACGGAAGTGCATGACGGCACGATCTTAGGCAATGCTGAGGCGGTCTAGAAAGGCCGCCCGATTGCGGTTCGTTTCATGCCGAATGATCATTCCAAGACCTCTGCCGAGACCGATCCAGGCGAGCCCTTTGGCCGGTCGCCGGGACAGCGGGGCCTTGCGCTCGCGGCCGGGTTCTGGGTCGTTATCGTGGCTTTGCTCGGCGCCCGGGTCGCGCTGTTCGACGAGATCGCCGCGGCGCGGGTCGCGGATTTCGTCTCGACGCAGTTCGCCTCCCTTTCCTCCGTCCTGCTTCGCTGAGGCCCGACCGCATGGCCCGCTCAGCGTTGCTACCGAAGACGGCTCCCTTCGGGGCCGACGAGATCGCGAGCCTCGACCATGTGCTCGCCCCGGCGACGGCGACGCAGCGGGCCTGGCTCTCCGGCTTCCTGGCCGGGCTCGATGCCGGGGCCGAGATGCCGGTAGCCGTGCCGGCCGCACCGCCGCGCGCGGCCGAGCCGCTGCTGATCCTTTACGCGAGCGAGTCCGGCAACAGCGAGACGCTGGCGAATGACGCCGCGAAACTCGCCCGCAAGAACGGCTTCAAGCCTAGGGTCGTCGACTTCGCCGATCTCGACCTCGCCACCCTGCCGGGCGCCAAGAACCTGATCGTGGTCGCGGGGACCTGGGGTGAAGGCGAGCCTCCCGGCCGCGCCGCCAACGCCTATCGCGACCTGATGGGAGAGGCCGCGCCGCGGCTCGAGGGCGTCCGCTTCGGTGTCCTCGCGCTCGGCGACACGGCCTATGCGGAATTCTGCGCCATCGGTAAGGCGATCGACGCGCGCCTGGAGGCGCTCGGGGCGACGCGCGCGGTCGACCGGGCCGATCTCGACCTCGACTTCGCCAAGCCGGCTTCCGCCTGGATCGCCTCCACGATCCGGAGTCTCGCGCCCGCCGAGGAGCCGGCTGCCGTCGGCAATGTCGTGGCCGTGGATTTCGGCCGCACTGGCGATGCGGCCGAGCCGAGCCGCGAGCCGGTCGTGGCGGAGGTGGTCGATCATATCGACCTCAACTCGTCGCGATCCGACAAGGAGACGATCCACCTCGCCCTCGCCTTCGAGGACGGCGCGCCGGCCTACGAGCCAGGCGACTCGCTCGAACTCTATCCGGAGAACGATCCGGCTCTGGTCGAGCATATCCTGCAAGCGTCAGGGCTCGCGGGCGACGATGCGTTGCGGCGGACGCTGCTCGTCGAGCGCGACATCTCCACCCTCTCGCCCGCCGCGATCGAGCGCTTCGTCGCGGCGACCGGCCATGCAGATGCCCGCAAGCTCCTCGACGAGGGAGGGGCCCGGGCCTGGATCGAGGGCCGGCACCTGATCGACCTTCTCGAGACCTATCCGGCCGGGCTCTCGGCTGACGGTCTTGCCGACATCACCAGGCCGCTGCCGCCGCGCGCCTATTCGATCGCGTCCTCCCGCAAGGAGGTCGGCGACGAGGCCCATCTCCTGATCGCGGCGGTCCGCTACGACAGCCATGGCCGCACTCGCACCGGCGTCGCCTCGGCTCACGTGGCCGACCGGATCCGGAATGGCGCCAAGCTCAAGGTCAGACTGAAGCCGAACCGGCATTTCCGGCTGCCGGCCGATCCCGCGACGGACATCATCATGGTCGGGCCGGGCACCGGAATCGCACCCTTCCGGGCCTTCACCCAGGAGCGGCGGGCGACCGGCGCGACCGGCCGCTCATGGCTCTTCTTCGGCGACCGCCACTTCACGCACGACTTCCTCTACCAGCTCGAATGGCAGGAGGCGCTGGAGGACGGCAGCCTCACCCGCCTCGACGTCGCCTTCTCGCGCGACCAGCCCGAGAAGATCTACGTGCAGGACCGGCTGTTCGAGCAGAAGCGCGACGTGGTGGATTGGCTGGAGGGTGGCGCGGCCCTCTATGTCTGCGGCGACGCGAAGGCGATGGCGAAGGACGTCCGGGCCGCGCTCGTGTCGGCCTATGCCGACGTGAAGGCCCTCGCGCCCGACGCCGCCGAAGACGCCGTGCGTCGTTTGGAGCGCGACAAGCGTTACCTCCAGGACGTGTACTGAGCCGACCGCTCACCCCGGCGAAAGCCGGGGCCCAGAGCGCGGCTGGATACCGGCTTGCGCCGGTATGAGCGAGACTAGATCCCGAAGCGAGATCCGATGCCCACCGATACACCCGAAGACAAGCGCGCCCGGAACGAGCACATCAAGGAGGCCTCGGGCCTCCTGCGCGGCACCCTGGCCGAAGGCCTCCTCCGGAACGCGACCGGTGCGATCTCCGAGGATGACGGACAGCTCGTCAAGTTCCACGGCATGTATCTGCAGGACGACCGCGACCTGCGGGCCGAGCGCACGAAGAAGAAGATGGAGAAGGCCTTCTCCTTCATGATCCGGCTGCGCATCCCGGGCGGCGTCGTCTCGCCGCAGCAATGGCTGATCCTCGACGACATCGCCCGCACCTATGCGAACGGCACGCTGCGAGCGACGACGCGGCAGACCTTCCAGTATCACGGCGTCATCAAGTCGAACCTGAAACGGGCGATGCGGGCGATCGACGGCGCGTTGCTCGACACGATCGCGGCCTGCGGCGACGTCAACCGCAACGTGCTCGCAGCCACGAACCCGGTCCAGACGGGCGCCCACCGGGCGGCGCTGGACCTCGGCCGCCGGATTTCGGACGAGCTCCTGCCGAAGACCGGCGCCTGGCGCGAGATCTGGCTCGACGGCGAGCGCGTCGTCGGGGCCGAGGAGGACGAGCCCGTCTACGGCCGCACCTACCTGCCGCGAAAGTTCAAGACGGTCGTGGCGGTGCCGCCCTCGAACGAGGTCGACATCTTCGCCCACGATCTCGGCTTCATCGCCATCCTGGACGAGCGCGGCACGCTCGAGGGCTGGAATGTCACAGTCGGCGGCGGCATGGGCATGACGCACGGTGAGCCCGAGACCTTCCCGCGCCTCGCGGATGTGATGCTGTTCTGCGAACCGGACTGGGCCGTGCGGGTCGCGGAGGCCGTGATGACGGTGCAGCGAGACTGGGGCGACCGCACCAACCGCAAGGCGGCGCGCCTGAAATACACGATCGAGCGGCACGGCCTCGCCGCCTTCCGGGCCGAGGTCGAGAAGCGGGTCGGACGAAGCTTTGCCGAGCCTCGTCCCTTCAGCTTCACCGACAACGGCGATCGCTACGGTTGGAGCGAGGGCGAGGGCGGCCGCCAGAACCTGACGCTCTTCATCGAGAACGGCCGCATCAAGGATGCAGAGGGCGGGCCCCGGATGCTGTCGGGTCTCCGGCGCATCGCCGAGATCCATGACGGCGAGTTCCGGCTCACCGGCAATCAGAACGTCATCGTGGCGAATGTCGCGCCCGAGAAGCGGGCCGAGATCGAGGCGCTCGTCGCCGAATACGGGCTCACGGCCTCCGCCGGCCCGGTCCGCCGCAACGCCATGGCCTGCGTCGCGCTGCCGACCTGCGGCCTCGCGCTGGCCGAGAGCGAGCGATACCTGCCCGATCTCATCACGCTTCTCGAAGCCAGGATGGCGTCGCACGGCCTCGGCGACGACGAGATCACGCTCCGGATGACCGGCTGCCCGAATGGCTGCGCCCGTCCCTATATCGCCGAGATCGGCTTCGTCGGGCGCGGCCCGGGCCGCTACCACCTGTATCTCGGGGCGGCCTTTGACGGCTCACGCCTGTCGAAACTCTATGCCGAGGATGTCGACCAGGACGGCATCCTGGCCGCGCTCGACCCGCTCTTCGCCGCCTATGCGCGGACCCGCCGGCCGGGCGAGCGCTTCGGCGATTTCGTCATCCGGGCCGGCTACATCGCCCGCACCGATGCGGGCCGGCATTTCCACGACGCGACCGGCGCGCTGAAGGCGGCCGCGTGAGCGTAATACTCCGTTCGATGCTATCGCTCGCCGGGTCCCATGCGGTCCGGCGCGGTCTTTGCGACGTGATCTCGCGATGAATGCTGTCCTGTCTCCGAGCGCTACCCGCCCTCCCCGCCTCTCGGCGCTGGCGAAGCTGCCGGTCTTCTTCGACCTCAGGGATCGCCCGGTGCTGGTGATCGGCGGCGGCGAGCCGGTGGTCTGGAAAGCGGAGCTGCTGCTGGCCGCCGGTGCGCGGCTCGTCATGATCGGCGAAGCCCCGAATGCCGAACTCGAACAGCTCGCGACCGAGAATCCGAGGCTCGCTCTCGTCCGCCGCGCCTGGCACGAGGGCGACCTCGAAGACGTTGCGCTGGTCGTCGCCGATATCGAGGAGGCCGACGAGGCCGCTCGGCTCGCGGCCGCGGCCCGGACGCGGGGCGTTCCGGTGAATGTCATCGACAAGCCGCGTTTCTGCGACTTCCAGTTCGGAACCATCGTCAACCGCTCGCCGGTCGTCGTCGGCATCATGACGGACGGGGCAGCCCCGATCCTCGGCCAGGCGATCCGGCGGCGGATCGAGGCCGTGCTGCCGGCGGCAGTCGCCTCATGGGCGCGCACGGCGCAAGCCTTCCGCGACCGGCTCAAGACGCTCCTGCCGGGCCGCGCCGAGCGCCGGGCCTTCTGGGAACGGTTCGCGGATGCGGCCCTCACCTCGGCGAAGCCGGAAGCGGAGCAGCGCGACGCGCTTGAGTTCTGGGCCGGCGAGATCGGCCGGGCCGGCGGGCCCGGGCGCGTCGGCGAGGTCGTGATCGTCGGGGCAGGCCCGGGCGATCCGGAGCTTCTCACCCTGAAGGCGATGCGCGAACTCCAGGCGGCCGACGTCATCGTCTACGACCGTCTGGTCACGCCGGCCGTGCTCGAACTCGGGCGGCGCGAGGCGCGGCGGGTCCATGTCGGCAAGGAAGGCCACGGCGCCGCCTGCCGCCAGGAGGACATCTCCGCCCTCCTGGTAGATCTCGCGCTCGCGGGCGAGCGCGTCGTTCGGTTGAAAGGCGGCGATCCGGCCTTCTTCGGCCGGACCGGCGAGGAGGTTGAGGCCTGCCGGGCGGCCGGGATACCGGTCCGGATCGTGCCCGGCGTGACGAGCGCGAGCGCGGCCGCGGCCTCGCTCGACCTGTCTCTGACCCATCGCGACCATGCCGGCCGCGTCCAGTTCATCACCGCGCACGACCGACGGGGCGACCTCCCGGCCGATCTCGACGAGGCGGCCCTCGCCGATCCCCGCTCGACCCTCGTCGTCTATATGGGCCGGCGGACCGCCGGCCGGCTGGCGGAGCGCCTGCTCGGCCGTGGCCTTCCGGCGACGACGCCGGTCCTGGCCGTCAGCGACGCGTCGCGGCCGACCCAGTCGCACCTCGCCACCACCCTGGCGGAACTGGCCAGGGGCGTGTCGCTGCCGGACCACAGTCCGGTCGTGATCCTGATCGGCGCCGCGCTCGGTCAGACAGGCCGGACCCCCGACGCCGCGATCCGGGCGACGGCTGAGCCTGCGGCAGCGGCTCCGGCCTGACTTCGCCCGCGACGCTCAGGCGATGACGTAGGCGGTTTCGGACTTGATCCGCTCCATGGCGAAACGAGACGTGACCGTCTTCAGGCTGACGACCCCGATCAGCCGCTTGTAGAAGGCGTCGTAGGCCGGCATGTCGGCCACGACGACGCGCAGCATGTAATCTACGTCGCCCGCCATCCTGTAAAATTCCATCACCTCCGGCATCGCCGCGACGCTCTCGGCGAAGCGGGCGAGCCATGCCTCCGAATGGTCGGGGCTCTGGATCGAGACGAAGACCGTGATCCCGAGGCCGAGCTTTTCCGGGTCCAGGATGGCGACGCGCCGCGTGATCACGCCCGTCGTCTCGAGCCGCCGGATGCGCTTCCAGCACGGCGTCTGGGAGAGGCCGACTCGCTCGGCGATCGTCGCGATCGGCACGGAGCCGTCCTCCTGCAGAATACGCAGGATCGCCTTGTCGATGCGGTCCATGGCTGCCATGCGGATGAACTGGGCTCCCGACGGCTACACCGCCAGCCGCCGACTTTCCGCATCGCAACCCGGCTGTCAACGAAACGTTCGTTAAAACGAACGTTTCGGGCCATTCAGGAAGCAGCCGATCAGAAAGCGGTCTGGCTCGCCAGAATGCCAGCGGCAACCAGGAGGCTGCCGAACGCAAGAGCTTTGCGCCAAGGATGCGACGGCGGCGCTCGAACGTTCATCTTGGGCATCTCGGCCTCCGGCGCGCTGACAGCTACGGACATCAGCATATCTTCCAGGATCTCGACTTCCCGGAAGAACACCTCGTCCGCCAGACTTCGTCTCGCTGAATTGCGTGGCGACATCGCGCTACCCCTCGCCCCGATGCCACATTCAACCGAGCTCGGAGGCCTTCGGTTCCGGAAAGGTAGCGACGGTTGCGAGGACATGACCCGCGTCGTGGGCCTCGATCTCATCAAACAATCAGCCTCGGCCTCATCTGCCGGAAGCGGGAACAATCGAACGAGATACGAGTCAGTCCTGCTCCACTTGACCTTCGCGCTCGAATATCATCAAGACAAAGAATCAACAGGAGACCTAAACTTTGTCGACCGAAGCTACATTGGACGCATCGTCCCTCATCGATCTGACTGCCGGTCTGGCCTCGGCTTATCTGGCGAACAACTCTGTCCAGACCGCGGATCTTCCCGGTCTGATTGCATCGATCCACACGGCCCTCGTCGGGCTGGGACGGCCGGCGCCTCAGCCCGAGGCTGCGAAGCCGACCCCGCATATCTCGATCAAGAAAACCGTCACGGACGATTACCTGATCAGCCTGGAAGATGGGCGGCAGTACAAGACCTTGCGCCGGCACCTGACCGGACGAGGCCTGACGCCTGACCAGTATCGCACCAAGTGGAGCCTGCCCCGCGACTACCCGATGGTGGCCCCGAACTACGCCAAGCAACGCTCGGACATGGCGAGGTCTATCGGCCTCGGTCAGCGCCGCAAGCCTGAGCCGGAGCCGGCCGAAAAGCCGAAGCGCGGCCGCAAGAAGGCGTAAACACGAAGCGAGCTTTGCCTCACCGACGCAGAAAAGGCCCGAGCCAGTCAGCTCGGGCCTTTTTCCATTTAGCGCCTCACTTTCCTCGCGGCGCCGCAACCGACGATAGGTTTCCCCCTCGCATCGAACGCGAGAGGCAAGCCCTGAATATGCGTGAGGCAAGCTTAGCCCTTTGCGGGTAAGGCCAAGCTTAGCTTGGCTCCGGCCGCTGCGCGAAGGCTTCGTGAGTCCGTATCACGAGGTTTTGATCACCCGACTCGCGATTCATTTGGGACGAATCGGATCGTATAACCAGGATTGATCTTCACCTCCCGCGTGTCGGGAATGCAGGCGGGCATTGGATGGCTCGGATATTTTGTACGATCCCAACATAAGTGGGGGTGAGACCTCCGGCGAAGGTTCAACCTCTGCCCGATACAACGGATGCATCGAATGTTGACGACCACGAACCGCCTCCTGAAAGCACTCCCGGTCCGCATCCAGGCGGACCTCTCGGGCGAGTTCGAGGTCGTGACGCTGTCGCCGGGGCAGGTTCTGCAGGAGCCGTTCGCACCCTATCGGCATACCTATTTTCCGAACGACGGCGTGATTTCGGTCATGGCCAGTTCTGGGCTCGGAGAAGGTGAGATCGGGATGGTCGGCCGCGAGGGCATGACGTCGCTGCCGCTGCTCTTCGAGTCCGATCGCTCGCCCAACCGAGCCGTCGTGCAGGTGGCTGGAGAGGCCCTGCGTGTGCCCTCGGCCACACTCCTTCGGGACATCGGGGCGAAAGCCGAACTCCGTTCCGTTCTGCTCCGCTTCGGTCAGTGCTGGATGACGCAGATTTCGCAGACCTCCCTTGCCAATGCCCGCAACACCGTCCGGGAGCGCCTCGCGCGGTGGCTGGTCATGTGCCAGGACCGGGTGGAGAGCGATCAGGTGCTGATCACGCATGAGGCACTTGCCGTGGTGCTCGGTGTGCGGCGGCCCGGCGTGACGGTCGCGACGCACGAACTCGAAGGCGACGGCGCGATCCGGGCGAAGCGCGGATGCATCCGCATCCTCGACCGCTCCAAACTCGAAATCGCGGCCAACGGCAGCTACGGTTGCGCGGAGCGCGAATACGAGCGCCTGCTCGGCGAGCGAGACCGCGTTCAGGCCCAGCGCCCGAACGGTCATGGCCTTCAACTGCAAGGGGTCGCCTGACCGGCAGTTCATCGACGCAGCATGCCGCTTCGCTGACCGGGCACGCGCGCCGGGCTTGACGATCGGACCCGGGCGCCGGCGTTGTTCGGCATGACATGCCCGGCCTGTTGCTCGATCTCGACCTTCCCTGACGGTGCGGGTCCGCGAGCGTGAATCCCTGGCTTCAGCTCGACCGGGCGGATGTGCCGGGCGGCGGCGACGAACTTCGGCTGATGCAGCGGGGTGCCGACTTCTCGATCATGCTCGGCCGCGAGGAATTAATGAACTCCCGCTTGAGCGGATCCGAGGAAGCCTTGGCGACGCTGTCCTGCGCGCGTCTGCGAGACCGACAGCGCCCTCGCATCCTCATCGGCGGGCTCGGAATGGGCTTCACCCTGCGGGCCGCCCTCCGGGATCTCGGGCCCGAGGCCAGGGTCGTGGTCGCCGAACTCGTGCCGGCGGTGGTGGCCTGGGCCAAGGGCCCGCTCGCCGGCTTGTTTGCGGGAAGCCTGGACGATCGCCGCGTCACCATCCGGGAGGGCGACGTTGGAGCGCTCATGCGGGCCGACCGGACGCGCTACGACGCGATCCTCCTCGACGTCGACAACGGGCCGGAAGGCCTGACCCGCGACGCCAATGACGCGCTCTACAGCCTCGCCGGCCTTGCCGCGGCTCGGGCGGCCCTGCATCCCGGCGGACTTCTCTCGGTCTGGTCCTCGGGCCCTGCCCCGCGCTTCACGGAGCGGCTGCGCAGGAGCGGCTTCGCGGTCGAAGAGGCCCGCGTGCGAGCCCGCGACGTCGGTAAGGGCGCGCGCCATGTCATCTGGATCGCCGTGCGCGGAGGATGACGTCAGGGCGGTCGATCGGAACGTGCGGGCGCATGTGACGCCGCAGCTCTGAGCATCGCTGCACGCGTCTTGCAGGCGGGCCCGTCTCATGCAGAACGTCGTGGCGACACGATCCGCCGTGGGAGCGACATGGACAGGAATGCCGCCGGGGGCGCCGACGAGCTCAGGGCTCTGATCGAGACGCGCGGCATCCGGCACGTGAAGGTCGGCCTGTTCGACATCGACGGCGTGATGCGCGGCAAGTACATGGCGCGCGACAAGTTCCTGTCCGCGCTCGACGGCGGCTTCGGCTTCTGCGACGTGGTCCTCGGCTGGGACGTCGACGACCAGCTCTACGACAACACCGCGGTCACGGGCTGGCACAGGGGCTACGGCGACGCCCCCGTGCGGCTTCTTCCCCGAAGCTGGCGCGAGCTTCCCTTCGAGGAGAACACGATCCTGGTTCTCGGCGAGTTCGCCGGCGAGCATGAGCAGATCTGCCCCCGTGCCATTCTCCGCGGCGTGATCGGCAGGGCCGAGGCGATGGGATTCACGGCGCTCGCCGCCTGTGAATACGAATTCCTGGCCGTCGAGGAGAGCGCGGAGACGCTGGCCGCAAAGGGCTATCGCGGCTTGCGCCCGCACGGGGCCGGCAATTTCGGCTACTCGGTCATTCGCAATTCGGTGAACACGACCTTCTATCGCGGCCTGCTCGACCTCTGCGACGCGATGGATCTGCCGCTCGAGGGCCTGCACGAGGAGACCGGCCCCGGTGCGATCGAAGCCGCGATCCGGGTCGACGGGGTACTCGAGGCGGCCGACAAGGCGGCCTTGTTCAAGACCGTCGCCAAGGTCTTCGCCCAGCGGAACGGGCTCTACGCGAGCTTCATGGCGAAATGGGACCCGGCCTTCGCCGGGCAGGGCGGCCATGTCCATCTCTCGCTGCAGCGCGACGGCGAACCCCTCTTCCGTGACGAGGGCGCACCGGACGGCATCGCGCCGACGATGCGCCATTTCATCGGCGGCCTGCAGCGGCTCGCGCCGTCGCTGACGGCCATGGTCGCCCCGACCGTCAACTCGTATCGCCGCCTCGTCCCGGGCTATTGGGCGCCGACGGCCGCGACCTGGGGCATCGACAACCGCACCGTCGCGATCCGGGCGATCATGGGTAGTGCCAAGTCCCAGCGGGTGGAGTTCCGCATCCCGGGCGCCGACGCGAATCCCTATCTGGCGGTCGCCGCGATGCTCGGAGCCGGGCTCTGGGGCGTCGAGCACCGGATCGAGCCCGAGGCGCCCGCGACCGGCAACGCCTATCTGCAGCCGGCTCCCGACCAGCTCCAACTCCCCCGCACCCTGACCGAGGCCGCCGCCCGGCTCCGCACCTCTCCCGAAGCCCGCATCCTGTTCGGCGGCGTCTTCGTCGACCATTTCGCCGCGACCCGGGAGTGGGAGGAGCGCCAGTTCATGCGCCACGTCTCCGATTGGGAGCTGAAGCGCTATTTCGAGATCATCTGAGGGGCCGGGATTGCCGATGTCACGAGACGCCATGAACCTTCGCGGCAACTGGAGCTATCCGACGGCGATCCGCTTCGGCGCCGGCCGCATCGCCGAATTGCCGGAAGCCTGCCGGTCGCTCGGGATGACGAGGCCGCTTCTCGTCACCGATGCCGGGCTCGCGAAGCTGCCGATGGTGGCCGCGGCAATCGAGAGCTGCCGGGCGGCGGGGCTGGAATGCGGCCTCTTCGGCGGGATCCGCCCGAATCCGGTCGGAAGCGATATCGAGGCCGGGGTCGCAGCCTACCGGACCGGCCGCCATGACGGGGTCGTCGCCTTCGGCGGCGGCTCTGGGCTCGACGCCGCCAAGGCCGTCGCCCTGATGGTCGGGCAGACCCGGCCGATGTTCGATTTCGAGGATCGCGAGGCCTGGTCCGATCGCGTCGATACGTCGGGCATGGCGCCCGTGGTCGCGGTCCCGACCACCTCCGGCACGGGGTCCGAGGTCGGCCGAGCCTCCGTCATCACGGACGAATCGGATCACACGAAGAAGATCATCTTCCATCCGAAGATGATGCCGGCCATCGTGATCGCCGATCCGGAGCTGACCCTCGGATTGCCGCCGAAGATCACGGCGGCGGTCGGGATGGATGCGCTGTCGCACAGCCTCGAATCCTTCTGCAGCCCGCTCTATCACCCGATCGCGCAAGGCGTGGCGCTGGAATCGATCCGGCTCGTCAAGGACTGGCTGCCCGTCGCCGTGCGGGACGGGTCCGACATCGCCGCGCGCTCGCACATGATGGCGGCGTCCTCGATGGGCGCGATCGCCTTCCAGAAGGGGCTCGGTGCCATGCACTCGCTCGCCCATCCGTGCGGCGCGATATTCGACACGCATCACGGGATGACCATCGCGGTCGTGATGCCCTACGTGCTCGCCTTCAACCGCCCTGCCATCGAGGACAGGATGGCGGCGCTGGCCCGCTATCTCGACCTGCTGAACCCCTCCTTCCAGGCCGTGCTCGACTGGGTGCTGCAGCTCCGCGCCGAGATCGGCATCCCGGCGAGCCTCGACGCGCTCGGGATCGGCCTCGATACGGTCGCGAGGCTCGCCCCGATGGCGGCCCGGGATCCCTCCTGCGGCGGCAATCCGCGCCCGCTGGACGAGGCGACGCTCGCCGGGCTGTACGAGAACGCGATCACCGGACGCCTCCAGGTGAGCTGACGGGTTCTCGCGCGGGCAGCCTGGACGCTCCTCGATCGAATTCTCGCGGACGAGATTGTCGGGGCGCTGTGTGCACGGACGTCCTCGGGCCAGTCGCCACGCATGCGCAGGACCGTTCCATGACCAGAACCGTGATCACTCTCATCCTCCTGCTGATCGGGGCCGGCATCGTCGCCGTCCTCGCTCTCGCGGCGACGAGGCCCGATACCTTCCAGGTCCGTCGCCAGGCGACGATCGCGGCCTCGCCGGACAGGATCTTTCCCCTCATCGCCGACCTTCGGCGCTGGCAGCCCTGGTCGCCCTATGAGCGCAAGGATCCGGGCATGAAGCGCGGCTATCGCGGTCCGGCGGAAGGGCCGGGGTCGATCTACGAGTGGGAGGGCGACAAGAATGTCGGCGCGGGCCGGATCGAGCTCACCGACGTGACGGCGCCGCGACGGGTCGCCATGAAGCTCGACATGCTGAAACCGTTCGAGGCGCAAAATCAGGTCGAGTTCCTGCTCGAGCCCGTCTCGGGCGGCACCGAAGTGACCTGGGTGATGCGGGGCGAGGTTCCCTACTTCGCCAAGATCATCCACCTGTTCTTCAACATGGACCGCATGGTCGGCGGCGACTTCGAGGCCGGGCTCGCGAACTTGCGCCAGATCGCCGAGAGCCCGGCAACGGCCGAACTCGGCGGCCCCCGCGCACCGTGAAGGAGCGGGGCCGTGCGCCGGTCAGGTCATCCGGGCGACGAAGGCGCGGAACACTTCGAGGGTCTCGTCGCTGGCGTGATGCTCGATGCCCTCGGCGTCGATGCGAGCCGTGTCCGGGCTGACGCCGACCGCGCGCAAGAAGGCCTCGACGATCTGATGGCGGCTTCGGCTCATCTCGGCGAGTTCCTGCCCGGAGGGCGTCAGGAACACGCCCCGATAGGGCCGCTGCAGCACGAGGCCCCCGGCAACGAGACGCTTCAGCATCTTGGCGACGGTCGGCTGCGCCACCCCGAGGCGCTGGGCGATGTCGACCTGGCGGGCCTCGCCGGTCTCGTCGATCAGGTCCGCGATCAGCTCGACATAATCCTCGACGAGTTCGAGTCGGCGGGCCTGCCGGGCCTGCCGGAAGGTGTCCGCGGGATCGCAGGGGTCGGCCGGAGGAGGAGGTGTGGTGGGGCCTTTCGGCACGGCCGGCATCCTGGCGAGAGCGTCGTCGGGCAACATGATAGCCCATCGGCAATCATCTTGCCCGCGGCTTTGATTGCGTATCGGTGAGCTCCTCGCCGCTGGACCCGCCCGGGAAAGCGGAGCATGGCTCTGCCCCCATCCCGCGAATCCGGTCCGATGCAGCCTGCCCTGTCGATCCATAACCTGTCGAAGACCTATGCGTCCGGCTTCCAGGCCCTGAAGAGCGTCGATCTGGAGATCCGCCGGGGCGAGATCTTCGCGCTGCTCGGGCCGAACGGCGCCGGCAAGACGACCCTGATCGGCATCGTCTGCGGGACGGTGTCGGCGACGACCGGAACGGTGCTGGCGGACGGCCACGACATCGTGCGGGACTACCGGGCCGCGCGGTCCCGGATCGGCCTCGTGCCGCAGGAACTCTCGACGGACGCCTTCGAGTCGGTCTGGGCGACGGTGAGCTTCAGCCGCGGGCTGTTCGGGAAGCCGCCGAACCCGGCCTTCATCGAGAAGACCCTGCGGGACCTCTCGCTCTGGGAAAAGCGGGACCAGCGCATCATGACGCTGTCCGGCGGCATGAAAAGGCGCGTGCTGATCGCCAAAGCCCTCTCGCACGAGCCCCAGATCCTGTTCCTCGACGAGCCGACCGCCGGGGTCGATGTCGAGCTCCGGCGCGACATGTGGCAGATCGTGCGCGAGCTTCGGGCCTCCGGCGTCACGATCGTGCTCACCACCCACTATATCGACGAGGCGGAGCAGATGGCCGACCGGATCGGGGTGATCAGCCGGGGCGAACTGATCCTGGTCGAGGAGAAGGCCGAGCTGATGCGGAAGCTCGGCACGAAGAAGCTGACGATGCATCTCGCCCACCCTCTGCCGGCTTTGCCTCCGGGCCTCCCCGAGACCGGCCTCACCCTCTCTCCTGACGGACGGCAGCTCGTCTACACCTATGGACCTCAGGGCCAGGAGACCGGGATCGCGGCCCTGCTGGAGAGCCTGGCCGCAACCGGGATCGCGGTCGCCGACCTCAGGACGGAGCAGAGTTCGCTCGAGGAGATCTTCGTGAAGCTGGTGGAGAACCGTCCGTGAACCCGCACGCGATCCGGGCCATCTACGTCTTCGAGATGGCCCGCATGAGGCGCACGCTCCTGCAGAGCGTGATCTCGCCCGTTCTCTCGACCTCGCTCTATTTCGTGGTTTTCGGCTCCGCCATCGGCAGCCGGATGGCCGAGGTCGACGGGGTCAGCTACGGGGCTTTCCTGGTGCCGGGCCTTCTCATGCTGTCGCTCCTGACCCAGAGCGTGTCGAACGCCTCCTTCGCGATCTACTTTCCGAAATTCACCGGCACGATCTTCGAGCATCTCTCGGCGCCGGTCTCGGCGCTCGAGCTGACCGGAAGCTACGTCGCGGCGGCGGCCACGAAATCGATCATCCTCGGGCTCATCATCCTGGCGACCGCGCGCCTGTTCGTGCCGTTCGGGATCGCGCATCCGGTCTGGATGGTGGCCTTCCTGGTCCTCACCTCAGTGACCTTCAGCCTGTTCGGCTTTCTGATCGGAATCTGGGCGGACAATTTCGAAAAACTGCAGCTGATCCCGCTCCTGATCATCACCCCGCTCACCTTCCTGGGCGGCAGCTTCTATTCGATCGACATGCTGCCGCCCTTCTGGCGCACGGTCTCCCTGTTCAATCCGGTGCTCTACCTGGTCAGCGGGTTCCGCTGGAGCTTCTTCGGGACGGCCGATGTCGGTGTCGAGATCAGCCTCGCCATGACCCTCGCCTTCCTGGCGCTCTGCGCGGCGATCGTGACCTGGATGTTCCGGACGGGATACCGGCTGAAGCCGTGAGGCGCGTTGCCTGCGTTGACCCGAGCCGATAATTGTTATCGGCTTTGTCGGAGAGGTCGATGTCGCTCAGTGTCGAACTTGGCAGCGCCCTCGAGGCGTATGTCGCGGACCTGGTTAAGCAAGGTCGCTACAATTCCAAGAGCGAAATTCTCCGAGAGGGTGTTCGCCTGGTTCAGGAGCGGGAAGCTCGTTTCGCCGCTCTGAACGCAGGCATTCAGCGCGGGTTGGCGGACTTGGACGCCGGTCGTTCCCGACCGGCTTCCGAGGTGCTCGACAGGCTGGAGGTCAAGTACCGGTCCGCCTGACATGCTGACGGTGATCCTCTCCGCGGAGGCGGAGGCCGACCTCGAGCGGATCTGCGATTACATCGCCGAGCGCAATCCGGGCCGGGCCATCAGCTTCATCGTCGAATTGCGTGGGCGCATCCTCGCATTGGTGGATGCGCCGCCGGCGTTTCCCGTCCTGCCGGGCCGTGAACGAAGCGGTCTCCGGAGGCGGTCATACCGGGATTACCTCATCCTCTACCGGATCTCCGAACGGTATATCGAGATCGTCCGCGTCGTGCATGGCGCCCGCGACTACGAGAGCATGTTGGACCTCGACGACAAGACCTGATCCGACGCTCCGCTCACATCGGCGGATCGACGCCATCCTTGCCGACCGTGACGCTGGCGGCCGTCAACGCGCCCGCCTCGGTCTTCGTCACGGTCGAGAAGATGCGGGCGCCCGGCTTCAGATCGCCACGGTCGGCCGGGATGAAGGTGACGATCGGGGCCTCGGGCGGCACCGTGATGATCTTCTGGCCGTCCTTGTAGGTGAGCGTCAGCGTCGGACCATCCGTCTTCGTGACCGTCTCGGCAACGGTCGCGTTCGTCATGGTGCTCTCCGGCAAGAGGTCCCACGGCCGGTGACCTTCGCCGGCACCCCGCATGGCCTCGGGGAAGATCAGCACCTCGATCGCGAGTTGCGTCCCGTCGGGCCGCGGCATGGCGGCTACCCCCACGAAGGTGCCCGGCCTGATATCGGCGAGCGTCGCCCGGGCGACCGCGACGACGCGGGCGTTCTCCGCGAGCATGATCGAGAGTGTCGGGCCTTCGCGGGACGCGACCGTCAGCGTTCCGCCCGACAGCGAGGTGATGACGCCGCGCACGCGGGTCGGAGCGGACTGAGCGATCGTCAACGTGCTGGCCAGGAGGCCGGCCCCCAAGGCCGCCCCAACGATGAGATGGCGTGATGTCAAAGACAGATCCTCCGGCAGGTGAATGAAGCAGGAAGCCAAGCCGGGCCACCTATTCCGGCCAAGCCTGGGCGCCAAAATTGACTCGGCTTAGCGCATCCCGCATGTCGCACCGCACACAACGTCGTGACCGCCATGCTGGACCACCTGAAGTCGAACAATCGTGCCTGGGCCGAGCGCAAGGTCGGCGCCGATCCCGGCTTTTTCCGCCGGCTCGAAGGCCAGCAGGCGCCGGAATATCTGTGGATCGGCTGCTCCGACAGCCGCGTGCCGGCGAACGAGATCGTCGACCTCGACCCGGGCGAACTCTTCGTACATCGCAACGTGGCGAATCTCGCCCCACCCCAGGACGCAAACTACCTCTCCGTGCTGCAATTCGCCGTGGACGTGATCAAGGTGAAGCACATCATGGTGGTGGGGCATTACGGCTGCGGCGGCGTCGCGGCGGCGGTGGACGGCCAGCGTCGCGGGCTCGTCGACCATTGGCTGCATCCCATCCGCGAGGTCGCCCACGCGCATCGGGCAGAACTCGAAGTGATCCCGGACGGTCGCCCGCGGCTCGACCGGCTCTGCGAGCTGAACGTGATCCGGCAGGTCCGGAACGTCGCCTCCGACGTCTTCGTCCAGGATGCTTGGGCGCGAGGTCAGGACCTCGCCGTGCATGGGTGGGTCTATTCTCTGTCCAACGGACTCGTGAACGATCTGGACGTCACGGTGAGCCGGCTGGAGGAGATCGAGCGGCTCGGCTGAGCCGCCCGACCTGTTCACGACCGAGCCGACAGGGCCCGGTCAGCCGCCCTCAGAGCTTCTTCGCCGCGTCCTTCACGGCGCCCTTGGCATCGCCCACCGTCTGCTGGGCTTCGCCCTTCACTTCCTGAGCCTTGCCTTCGGCCTGCATCTTGGTGTCGCCGACCAGCTTGCCGGCTCCCTGCTTGATGTTGCCGGCTGCCTCGTTGGCGAGGCCCGAGATCTTGTCGGTCGTGCTGCTCATGGTCGGATCCTTCCGGCGCAGCGGGCTGCTGCGTTGAAGGTCCAACTTCGGACGATGCCGCATGTTCCGCCCTTTAACATGCGGCGGACCGGCCCCGCGCGGCGCGGCCCCGCTCACCCGCCGATGTGATAGCTCGCGAGCGCGGCCATCCGGACGAGGTCCGTGTCGGTCGCGCCCAGCGCGACGATCTGGACCGGCTTGTCGAGCCCGACGATCAGCGGCCCGATCACCGTCGCGCCGCCGAGCTCCTGCAGCATCCGGGTCGAGATCGAGGCCGAGTGGAAGGCCGGCATGACGAGCACGTTCGCCGGGCCGGTGAGGCGGCAGAACGGATAGGCGGCCATGTGGTCGGGATTGAGCGCCACGTCGGCCGCCATGTCGCCGTCATATTCGAAATCGACCCGCATCGCGTCCAGGATCTTCACGGCCTCTCGTACGTGCCGGGAACGCTCGCCCTCGGGATGTCCGAAGGTCGAAAAGGCGAGCAGCGCGAGCCGCGGCTCCATGCCGAGCCGGCGCGCGACGCCCGCCGCCTCGACGGCGATCTCGGCCAAGGCCGCCGCGTCCGGCATCTCGGTGATGGCGGTGTCCGCCACCAATACCGTGCGGCCCCTGGTGAGGCAGAGCGAGACGCCGATGACCCGATGCCCGGGCTTCTGGTCGATCACGCGGCGCACATCGTCGAGCGCGACCGAGAAGTTGCGAGTGACGCCGGTCACCATCGCGTCGGCGTCGCCGAGTTCCACCATGGCGGCCGCGAAATGGTTGCGGTCCTGGTTGATGAGGCGCTGGCAGTCGCGGAACAGGAAGCCCTGCCGCTGAAGGCGGGAGTACAGGTATTGCGCATAGGCGCTGTTGCGGCGCGACAGGCGGGCATTGTGGATCTCGATCCCGGCCCGGTCGATGTCGATCCCGGCCGCTTCCGCCGCGCCCCGAACCGCGTCTTCGCGCCCGACCAGGATCGCGGTGCCGAGACCCTGGTTCACGAAACTCATGGCGGCCCGGATGACCTGCTCCTCCTCGCCCTCGGCGAAGACGACCCGCTTCGGGAATTTCCGCACCCGCTCGAAGACGCGGGCCAGGACCCCCGCGGTCGGGTCGCGGCGCGCCTGCAGCACCCCCTCGTAATTCTCCGGGACCGGTCGTCCCGCGACGCCGGTCTCGACGGCGGCATGCGCGACGGCGGGCGGGATCGTCGAGATCAGGCGCGGGTCGAAGGGCACTGGGATGATGTATTCGCGCCCGAACCGGGGCCGCGAGCCCTGGTAGGCGGCCGCGACCTCGTCCGGCACATCCTCGCGGGCCAGCGTCGCGAGCGCCTGCGCGGCCGCGATCTTCATCTCCATGTTGATCGTCGTCGCCCGCACGTCGAGCGCGCCCCGGAAGATGTAGGGGAAGCCCAGCACGTTGTTGATCTGGTTCGGATAATCGGACCGGCCCGTCGCCATGATGGCATCGCCCCGGATCAGCGCGACCTCCTCGGGCGTGATCTCGGGATCGGGATTGGCCATCGCGAAGATGATCGGGTTCGCGGCCATCGACCGGATCATGTCGGCCGTGAAGGCGCCCTTGGCGGAAAGCCCGAAGACCGCGTCCGCGCCCTCCATGGCGTCGGCGAGGCTGCGGGCGGAGGTCTCGACCGCGTGGCCCGACTTCCACTGGTTCATGCCCTCGGTCCGGCCGCGATAGACGACGCCCTTCGTGTCGCAGAGGATGACGTTGTTCGGCGAGAAGCCGATGGCCTTGAGAAGCTCGACCGAGGCGATGCCGGCCGCGCCCGCGCCGTTGATGACGAGCTTCGCCTCCTTCATGTCGCGGCCGGTGAGATGGAAGGCGTTGATGAGCCCTGCCGCCGCGATGATCGCCGTCCCGTGCTGGTCGTCGTGGAAGACCGGGATCGGCATCAGCTCCTTCAGCCGCTCCTCGATGATGAAGCATTCCGGGGCCTTGATGTCCTCGAGATTGATGCCGCCGAAACAGGGATGCAGGTAGCGGACGCAGTTGATGACCTCCTCGGCATCCTCGGTCGCGACCTCGATGTCGAAGGAATCGATGTCGGCGAAGCGTTTGAAGAGGACGGCCTTGCCCTCCATCACGGGTTTCGAGGCGAGCGCGCCCCGGTTGCCGAGGCCGAGGATCGCGGTGCCGTTCGAGACGACCGCGACCATGTTGCCCTTGGTCGTGTATTCGTAGGCGAGTGCCGGGTTCTCCGCGATCGCCAGGACCGGCACGGCGACGCCCGGTGAATACGCGAGGGACAAATCCCGCTGCGTCGCCATCGGCTTCGTGGCCACCACCTCCAGCTTCCCAGCCCGGCCCACCGCATGGAATTGAAGGGCCTCCTGGTCGGTGAAGGTCGGCCGCGTGCGGCGGATCGGGGTCTTGTCGTTCATGTGTTCGGGGCCTTTGTTTCCTCGAGCCCGACCCTAGGGAGCAGGATGCCTCCGCTCAAGGCATTCCTGGGCGCCGGTCGCGCCGACCGCTCGGGGACGACCTCCGGGCCTAGCGGGGGCCTGCACGACGGCGCGAGCCCTCGTCGACCGGTCGATCCGTGCGCGAGTAGACGGCTTATTTGACCCGGGACGGAACGTAACTCGGCAACGCTCGTTTGCCTGTTCGAGAGGCTGACTGCCTGTCGGATGGCCAATATTGTGGCAACTCGGCGTAATGGTCCCGAGATGCTGCGATTGTTCTTCCGTCGGCTCGGCCTTGATCAATGGGGAAATAGAATGCGCGCCTCTCTCTCGATTCTTGCTGCTTCGGTCATTCTGGCCGGCTCGGCGCTGGCTCAGACCACCACCATGCCGCCGGCCGGCAGCCCACCCGCCGGAACCCGTCCGGCTTCGCCCGGCACCGGCGGTCCGACCGGCTCGTCGAACCCGGCCGTCAGCACCGGCGGCAACGCGCCCTCGAGCGTGAACGCATCCGGGACCGCCGCCCTCGTGGCGATGACCGCTCTGGAAAAGGGCGCGAACAGCTTCACGGAAGGCCAAGTCAAGTCCCGCCTTGAAGGGGCCGGTTTCAGCAACGTCACGGATCTCGCCAAGGATGGCGACGGCATCTGGCGCGGCAAGGCGATGCGGGACGGCAAGAGCGTGTCGGTCGGCTTCGACTACAAGGGCAACATCGCGGCCGGCTGAGCCGAACAGCTCCGATCGAGGTCTGACATCTCTGCCGATCCGGCACATCAAAGGAATTTCCAATGACGACCAGAACAGTCACTGCCATGTTCGACCGCTACGCCGACGCGACCGCAGCGGTCACCCGGCTCGAGACGGCCGGCATCCCGCACGACAACATCAGCCTCGTTTCGAATGACGAGACCGAGCGGTCCCGCTTCGACACTGCGTCCGGCACGACCTCCGGCACGGGCGTCACGGGCCGGGACCATCCGTCGGCCGAGACGGGTACGGGGACCGGCGCCAGCGTCGGCACCGCGCTCGGCGCAGGCGCCGGGTTGCTGGCGGGCCTCGGGCTTCTCGCCATCCCGGGCCTCGGCCCGGTCGTGGCGGCGGGTTGGCTCGCCTCGACGCTGGTCGGTGCCGGTGTCGGCGCGGCCACGGGGGGCATCGTCGGCGCCTTGACGGGTGCCGGCATCGACGAAGCCGGCGCGCATTCCTACGCGGAAGGCATCCGGCGCGGCGGCACGCTCCTGACCGTACGGGCCGACGACGCGCATTATGCGAAGGTCGTCGACATCCTCGACGACGAGGGCACGGTCGACATGAACCAGCGTGAGGCCAGCTGGAAGTCGGAAGGCTGGACCGGACGGGACACCGGCACCGATTACGCGCCGGGCACGACCGGCTCCCTCTCGGGCGGCCCTGTCGGCGCTGCCGCCTCCACCACCACGGGCCTCGGCACCGGAGCGCCCCTCGCGGGCGAAGAGGTCGGCGGGATGCGGAGCGGTGGACGCACGCGCGTCTACCCGGCGGTCTGACGCTGAACGAAACCCGGCCCGGCACCTTGCCGGGTCGTACTCATACATGACATCCGGCCCGGCACGCTGCCGGGCCGGACTCGTGTCGGCCCCTACTCGGTCGCCAGCATGGTGTTCCAAACCAGCCGGTAGGATGCTCAGCTCCGCCGGGAGCACCTGGACCTCGAGTCTCGCCCCGCGCCGGATGCCTCGTGCCGGCTACTCTGATAACCGGAGAGGATGGAGAGCGGCGTCACCCCAGACCTGAGCGAGACCGGCGCATCGCCAAGCCGGCCCACGGCCGAGGCGGCACCGGCGCCCGCGACGCCCGCGGCGCCCGCGACGCCGATGATGGCGCAGTATATCGAGATCAAAGCCGCCAATCCGGGCTGTCTCCTGTTCTACCGGATGGGTGATTTCTACGAACTCTTCTTCGAGGATGCGGAGCTTGCGAGCCGGGCGCTCGGCATCGTGCTCACGAAACGCGGAAAGCATCTCGGCCAGGACATCCCGATGTGCGGGGTGCCGCTGGAACGGGGCGAGGACGCGCTCGCCCGCCTGATCGGCGCCGGCCACCGGGTGGCCGTGTGCGAGCAGACGGAGGATCCGGCGGAGGCCCGCAAGCGCGGCGGCAAGTCCGTGGTCCGCCGCGACGTGGTCCGGCTCGTCACGCCCGGCACGCTGACAGAGGAGCGCCTTCTCGACCCGGCCCGGCCGAACCTCCTCGCGGGGGTCGCGCGCCGGCGCATCTCGGACTCGGCCTGGTGCTACGGGGTCGCGAGCCTCGACCTCTCGACCGGCCGGTTCGCCGTTTCCGAGACGGATGGCGGTGGGCTCGCGGCCGAGCTCGCCCGGCTCGATCCGCGCGAGATCGTGCTGCCGGACACGATCCACGACGATCCCGACCTTAAGGCGCTCTGGCGCGAATGCCGGTCCGCGCTGACGCCCGTGGCCCGCGACGGCCTCGACCCGAACTCGGCCGAGCGCCGGCTGAAGGAGTTCTTTGGGGTCGCGACGCTCGACAGTTTCGGCACCTTCACCCGGGCCGAGATCGCGGCCGCAGGCTCCGCCCTCGCCTATGTGCTCCGCACGCAATATGGCAGCCGGCCCGCGCTCTCGCCGCCGACCCGCGAGGCGGGCGGGACGAAGCTCCTGATCGACCCGGCCACGCGCGCCAACCTCGAACTCGTCCGCACGCTCGGCGGCGAGCGCGCCGGGAGCCTGCTCCAGGCGATCGACCGGACCGTGACGGCGGGCGGGATCCGGCTCCTCGTCGAGCGCCTCTCCGGTCCGCTGACCGACATCGCGGCGATCCGGCAGCGTCACGACGCGGTCGCGCTCATGTTGGAGGCGAGCGATCTCCGGGCCGAATTGCGCCACATGCTGGGCGGCGTTCCGGATTTCACCCGGGCCCTCGCGCGGCTGACCCTCGGCCGCGGCGGACCGCGCGACCTTGCCTGCGTGCGCGACGGGCTCGCGGCTGCCGCGGCGGTCGCGACGGCGCTCGGCGCCTTGGGCGAGGCGCCGGCCGAGATCGAAGCGGCGACGGCCTCGCTACGCAGCCTCGACCCGGCTTTCGGCCAAGCCCTCACGGACGCGCTCGGGGACACGCTGCCGCTGAACCGCCGCGATGGCGGCTTCGTGCGGGAGGGTTTCGACGCGGCGCTCGACGAAGCCCGGACGCTCGCGCAGGATTCCCGCAGGGTCGTGGCCGCCCTGCAAACGCGCTACGCCGCCGAGACCGCCTGCCGGACGCTCCGGGTCAAGCACAACAACCAGATCGGCTATTTCATCGAGGTGCCGAGCGCGGCCGGCGAGGATTTCCTGCGTGGCGAGTTGCGGCAGACCTTCGTGCATCGCCAGTCGATGGCCGGAGCCATGCGGTTCACGACGCTGGAACTCGGCGAACTCGAGGCGAAGATCGCCTCCGCCGGCGAGCGCGCGCTCGCGATCGAACTCGGGCATTTCGAGCGCCTCGCGGCCGCCGCCACGGCCCACGCGCCCTCCATCGCGGCCGCGGCCGAGGCGCTCGCGACGCTGGACGTCACGGCCGCGCTCGCCGAACTCGCCGCCGCAGCCTCATGGTCCCGACCCGAGATCGGGACCGACCTCGCCTTCGCGATCGAGGGCGGCCGGCATCCGGTGGTCGAGGCGGCTTTGCGGGAGGGAGGCGCGCCCTTCATCGCCAACGATTGCCGGCTGGGGGATGGGGCGGGGCCGGGCCGCATCCTTCTCGTCACGGGCCCGAATATGGGCGGTAAGTCGACCTATCTGCGCCAGGCCGCGCTGATCGCGATCCTGGCCCAGATCGGCGCCTACGTGCCGGCCCGCTCGGCCCGGATCGGGATCGTCGACCGGCTGTTCTCGCGCGTCGGCGCGGCGGACGACCTCGCCCGCGGTCGCTCGACCTTCATGGTCGAGATGGTCGAGACGGCCGCGATCCTGAACCAGGCGACCGAGCGCTCGCTGGTCATCCTCGACGAAATCGGACGCGGCACCGCGACCTTCGACGGGCTGTCGATCGCCTGGGCGGCGATCGAGCATCTGCACGAGCAAAACCGCTGCCGCGCGCTCTTCGCCACGCATTACCACGAGCTGACGGCGCTCGCCGACCGGCTCCCCCGCCTCTCGAACGCGACCTTGCGGGTGACGGAATGGGAGGGCGACGTCGTCTTCCTGCACGAGGTCGTGCCGGGCGCCGCCGACCGGAGCTACGGCCTCCAGGTCGCCCGCCTCGCGGGCCTGCCTCCCGCCGTGGTGGCGCGCGCGAAGGTGATCCTGACCGAGCTCGAACGCAGCGACCGCGAGCGCCCGAAAGCCGCGCTCCTCGACGACCTGCCCCTCTTCGCGGCCGCGCGCCCGGCCACGAACCCGCCCGCTTCGCCCCCGCCTCCCGACCCGCTCCGGGAGACGCTGGCCGCGATCGACCCCGACGAACTCACGCCCCGCCAGGCTCTTGAGGCGCTGTACCGATTGAAGCGCGACGCCTGACCGCCAGACCGGAACCGGCGTCCCCGCCCATCGTTCAGACCGCGCAACCCGGGAGGATCGCCATGACGGACGTGACATACAAGGTCGTCGAGCATGACGGCGGTTGGGCCTACAAGCTCGGCGACGTGTTTTCCGAGACCTTCCCGAGCCACGACGCGGCGCGGGCGGCGGCGGACCGTGTCGCGCAGGAGCAGCGTGCGCCCGGCGAGACGGAGGCGATCCAGTACCAGGACGAAAAGGGCCGGTGGCACGATGAGACGGCGCCGGGCAGCGATCGGCCCTCGACCGACGTGGTCGGCTGACCCCTACGGGATCGTCGCGAGCGGCTTCAGGCCCCGTTCGATCTCGGCCCGACGGGGTTCGAGGAAGGGCGGCAACGCGAGCCGCTCGCCCAGCGTCTCCTTGGGCTCGTCGGCCGCGAAGCCTGGGCCGTCGGTCGCGATCTCGAACAGGATGCCGTTCGGCTCCCGGAAATAAAGGCTCCGGAAGTAGAAGCGGTCCACCGGCCCGCTCGACGGCACCCGGTTCCGGACGGATTTGAGCCGGTCCGCCCAGGCGCCGTAATCCTGATCCGGGATCCGGAAGGCAACGTGGTGCACGGCGCCGGCGCCCTGTTCCGCGACCGGCAGGCCCGGTTCGATCGCGACGTGGAGTTCCGCCGCGGGCCCGCCATCCCCTATCTCGTAGACGAGCGTCTTCGTGGCATCCGGACCGTCATAGTCGCGCACCTGCCGCATCCCCATCAGATCGCGCAGGACCATGTCGGTGGGGGCGCTTTTCGGCACGCTCATCGTGATCGGGCCGAGCCCTCGGATCTGGTGTTCGGCCGGCACGCTGCTCTTCGCCCAGGCATAGGCGTCACCCGCGCCGCCATCGTCGATGAGGGCGAGGCGCTGGCCTTCCGCATCCTCGAAGTCGAGCGTCAGCCGCCCGTCGCGCTCGTGGATGGCGCCGTGCCGGACCTCCTCGGATGCGAGCCTCTCGGCCCACCAGCGCAGGCTCGCCTCGCCCGCGACCCGGAGCCCCGTCCGGGTGATGCTGTGGGTGCCGCGCCGCTCCGGCCTGACCCGGAAGTCGAAGAAGGTGAGGTCCGAACCGGGCGAGGCCTCTCCATCCGCGTAGAACAGATGGTAGGCCGAGACGTCGTCCTGGTTCACGGTCTTCTTCACGAGCCGCATCCCGAGCGTGCCGGTATAGAAGCCGTGATTGTCGGCGGGCCTGGCCGTGATCGCGGTGAGGTGATGAATGCCGGTGAGTTGCATGGGATAGATCCTCTCTCGCCGTCATGTCGGATTTCGCCCGTCCCGGGCAATGATCGTCGGTGCAAAGGCGGGCTTGCAGAGATGCCTTCGCCTCCATGACCCTCAGCATCGTTCCGCCGTCCTGTGCCGTGGTGGTCGGTGCCTCCGGGGGCATCGGGCGGGCCTTGGTCTCCCATCTCGTCCGGAAGGCTGGATTCGAGGTGGTCCATGTCCTGTCGAGGAGCGGCACCGATCTCGGGCCCGGCACCCGAGCCGGCACGCTCGACATCACGAACGAGGCCAGCATCGCGGCGACCGCCGCCCGGATTGGCGCGGCGGGCATTCCGGTCGGCCTCACGATCGTCGCGACGGGGCTCCTCCACGGGCCTGAGCTCCGTCCCGAAAAGGCATGGCGCGAGCTCGATGCCGACCGGCTCGCAGAGAGCTTCCGGGTCAACGCGATCGGGCCGGCGCTCGTGGCCAAGCACCTGCTGCCCCTCATGCCCCGTGGCGGCAAGGCCGTGTTCGCGGCGCTCTCGGCCCGGGTCGGGTCAATCGGGGACAACCGCCTGGGCGGCTGGTACGGGTACCGGGCCTCCAAGGCGGCGCTGAACCAGCTCATCCGCACGCTCGCCGTGGAACTCGCGCGCAGCCGGCCGGACGCGATCTGCATCGGGCTTCATCCGGGCACGGTCGATACCGGGCTGAGCCGTCCATTTCAGGCGGGCGTTCCGGCCGAGCATTTGTTCACCCCGGACGATGCCGCCGACCGGCTGCTCGAGGTGATCGAGGCCGCGACGCCCCGGGACAGCGGTGCCGTTCTGGCCTGGGATGGCTCCACCGTCTCTCCGTGACGCCTCCAATCCAGCACGAATTCGCCTGCTCTCCTCGTTCACGGCTTGTTCTTGACGGGCCCGGTCCCGCGCGACACTCTGGCGTGCGGCTGCCGGAACCCCCTCATGGTCACACGCGTCTCAACCGTCGCCTTCGAGGGAATCGAGGGGCGCGAGGTCGACGTTCAGGTGCAGATCTCGGCCGGCAATGTGGCCTTCGTGCTCGTGGGCCTGCCGGACAAGGCCGTGGGCGAGTCGAAGGAGCGGGTGCGGGCGGCGCTGCTCGCCTCGGGCCTCGCCCTGCCGGCGAAGCGCATCACCGTGAACCTCGCGCCGGCCGACCTTCCGAAGGAGGGCTCGCATTACGACTTGCCGATCGCGCTCGGCATCATGGCGGCGATCGGGGCGATCCCGTCGGACGCGCTCGCGGGCTACACGGTGCTGGGCGAACTTGCGCTCGACGGATCGATCACGGCGGTGGCGGGCGTCCTCCCGGCCGCGATCGCCGCCAATGGCCGGGGTCATGGGCTGATCTGCCCGGCCGCCTGCGGCCCCGAGGCCGCCTGGGCCTCGCGCGACGCCGACATCCTGGCGCCGCGCTCGCTCATCCAGCTCGCGAACCACTTCAAGGGCGACCAGGTGCTCGCCCGTCCCGAACCAGCCGTGGCGCCGGCCTCGGGCCCGCTGCCGGACCTGCGCGACATCCGCGGACAGGAAAGCGCCAAGCGCACGCTCGAGATCGCGGCGGCCGGCGGCCACAACCTCCTGATGTCGGGGCCGCCGGGAGCCGGGAAGTCGATGCTGGCTGCCCGGCTGCCCTCGATCCTGCCGCCGCTCCGCCCGCAGGAGCTCCTCGAAATCTCGATGGTGCAATCCGTCGCCGGCCTGCTGGCGAATGGGGCGCTGTCGAGCCGGCGGCCGTTCCGGGCGCCGCACCATTCCGCCTCGATGGCGGCGCTCGTCGGCGGCGGCATCAATGCGAAGCCGGGCGAGATCTCGCTCGCCCATCACGGCGTGCTCTTCCTGGACGAGCTGCCCGAGTTCCAGCCCGGCGTCCTCGACGCGCTGCGGCAGCCGCTCGAGACCGGTTCGGTGATGATCGCGCGCGCCAACCACCGCACGACCTACCCGGCGCGGGTGCAGCTCGTGGCCGCCATGAACCCATGCCGGTGCGGCCACGCGACGGAGCCCGGCTATGCCTGCCGCCGCCAGCCGAACGACCGCTGCATGGCGCAATATGCCTCCCGCATCTCGGGCCCGCTTCTCGACCGCATCGATCTCGCGATCGAGGTCCCGGCCGTCACCGCCGCCGACCTGATCCTGCCACCGGCCTCGGAAGGCTCGACCGAGGTCGCGGCCCGGGTGGCCCGTGCGCGCGAGATCGGCGCACGGCGCTACCTCGCGCTCGGGCTCGATGGCGTCACCAGCAATGCCGCCTGCCCCGGCTCGGTCCTGGAGGAGGTCGCCAAGCCCGATGAGGACGGGATGCGGCTGATCCGTGAGGCCGCGGACGCGATGCGGCTCTCGGCCCGAGGCTTCCACCGAATCCTCAAGGTGGCCCGCACGCTGGCCGATCTCGACGGCGAGAGGCTGGTGCGGCGTATCCACCTGGCGGAGGCGATCTCCTACCGGTCGCATATCGATCGCCGGACGGTCGCGGCCTGACGCCGCTCCCAGCTCAGCTTCCCTGTTCGGCACAGGCCGGCTACGATTGTCGCTGAATTCAAGGAGGCAGGAGGTAAACCTCCTGGGGGGCAGATGGCGACGGACCTGATCGGGTCGCGCCGTCCCAGCGGTGGCAGCCCGATGACGGTCATCGGGACCTGGGTCGAGAGGTGGCGCACCAGCCGGCCGCTCCGGACGGTCCTGGCCGTCGGGACGGTCGTTTTCGGCCTCGTCCTTCTCGCCACCGTCCTGCTCGTGCTGGAGATGCGCGCGCGGGAGATGAAGGACGCCCGCCGCGGCCTCGCCAATCTGAACACCGTCCTGGCGGAAGCCGCCACTCGCACGTTGCAGAGCGTCGATCTCGTCCTCGGCAGCGTCCTCGACGAGCTCAAGGCCGAGGGCATCGAGACCCCTGACGATTTCCGCAGGCAGAAGTCCGACCGGCGCACCCACGACGCCCTGCGGGCCCGCGTCTCCGGGCTGCCGCAGCTCAACGCCATCAGCCTGGTCGGGGACGATGGCCGGGTCGTGAACTTCTCCCGCGCCTTTCCCGTCCCGCCGATCGACCTGGCGGACCGCGCGCATTTCAGCGCCCTGAAAACGGGGGCCGGCGCGGCGGAGAGCTTCGTCAGCGAGCCGGTGCAGAACCGGGGAACGGGCGACTGGACCGTCTATCTGGCCAGGCGGTTTTCGACCTCCACGGGCGCGCTGATCGGGATCGTCTATGGTGCGGTCGAGCTTCGCTACTTTCGGGACTTCTACGCCTCGCTCGATCTCGGACGGGGTGCGGCGCTCGCGCTCTGGCACCGGGACGGGACCCTGCTCGTCCGTCACCCGAGCTTGGACATCGGCAGCCGATCGGAAAAGCCGGCTTTCCGGACCGAGCAACCGCCGGGTGTACCGCTCGTCTTCGAAGTTGCGTCGGGGTCCGACGGGCAGGCCCGCATCGTCGCGAGCCGGTCCATTCCTGAATTTGCCGTGCTGGCGACGGCCTCCCGAACGCTCGGCAACATCCTTCGCGAGTGGCGTCGGCAGGCTCTCGTCGTCGGGCTCTCCGGCGCACTGGTCGCGTTGGCCGTCCTCTCCGTGATGATCGCGCTTGCCCGGCAATTCGCAGCGTATGAGGAGGTCGCCCAGGCCGTGAGGGAACGGGCCACGGCCGTGACGGGCCGGGAAGAGGTCGAGGCGCAGCTTCGCCAGTCTCAAAAGCTCGAAGCCATGGGCCAGCTCACCTCAGGCGTTGCGCATGACTTCAACAACCTGCTCACGGTCGTGATCGGCAATCTCGACCTCCTGTCCCGTCGCCTGCCGCCCGAGGCCGAGAAGCTGCGACGTCACGTGGAAGGCGCGCGAGGTGGAGCGGAGCGGGCCGCCGGCCTGACGCAGCGCCTCCTCGCCTTCTCGCGCCGGCAGGCGCTCGAACCGCAGGCCGTCGACGTGAATGCGCTCGTGCGCGGCATGGCCGATCTCTTCCGCCAGACGCTTGGCGAGAACAAGACCCTCACCTTCGACCTCGCCCCGGACGTCGATCGGACCTTCGCCGACCCGAACCAGCTCGAGGCGGCTCTCCTCAACCTCGTCGTCAACGCCCGGGATGCGATGCCGGGCGGCGGCACCGTGACGATCGAGACCCGCAACCAGGGCGGCGCGGGACCTCCGTCGAGAACCGACTTCGTGAGCATCGTGGTCGCCGATACCGGATCCGGCATGACGCCGGAGGTCGTTCGCCGCGCCTTCGAGCCCTTCTTCACGACGAAGCAGCCGGGCGTCGGAACCGGGCTCGGGCTCGCCCAGGTCTACGGCTTCGTCAAGCAATCCCTGGGCGATGTCGCGATCGACAGCCAAGAGGGGTCCGGCACCCGCATCAGCCTGTTCCTGCCCCGCATGCGTCCGCAGGCTGGCGCTGCTGGCGAGGCCGCAAACGCGGGAGCGGACCGGGAGCGTGTGGCCGGCGGCGAGGTCGTGCTCGTGGTCGACGATCACGAGCAGGTCCGCCGTACGAGTGCGGAGACGCTCCGGGACGACGGCTATGTCGTCCATGAGGCGGCCGACGGCGCGGCCGCGCTCCGGATCGTGGAAGACGAGCCGGTCGCCCTCCTGTTCACGGATATCGGCCTGCCCGGCCTCGACGGCCGCGCGCTCGCGGAGGCTGCGCGCCGCATTCGCCCGGGCATGGCGGTCCTGTTCATGACCGGCTACGGCTCCGACGATCCCCGGCCGGGGGGACGGCTCGATCCGGCTCTCCCGGTCATCACCAAGCCCTTCACGTCGGCGGCGCTCGCGGACAGGATCGGAGCCATGCTGGAGGCGGCGCGCGGCCCGGGCCCGTCCTCTTCCGTGCTGCCCCCGAGGGATCCGCCGAGGGATCCGCAATGACCGCCATGCGGCCACGCCGCAGCGTGCTCTACATGCCGGGCTCGAATGCGCGTGCGATCGAAAAAGCCAAAGCCCTGCCGGCCGACACCATCATTCTCGACCTCGAGGATTCGGTCGCGCCCGAGGCGAAGGCCGAAGCGCGCAATCAGGTCGCGACGGCCGTCCGGGCGGGCTGCTTCGGTGCCCGCGAGGTCGTGGTCCGGGTCAACGGACCGGATACGCCCTGGGCGGAGGACGATCTCGCCGCCGCGATCGCAGCGGGTCCGGACGCGATCCTCCTGCCGAAAGTGTCGGATCCGGGCGCGATCAGGGCTGCCGAGGCCAGGCTCACCGCCGCGGGCGCATCCGATCGCATTCGGCTCTGGGCGATGATCGAGACGCCGCTCGCCATCCTGCGGCTCGACGCCATCGCGGCCGCGGCGTCCGGGCCCGGAGCACGACTCGCCTGCCTCGTCCTCGGCACGAACGATCTTGCCAAGGACACCCGGGCCCGCATGGTGCCGGGCCGCTGGACCATGCTGCCGTGGCTTCTCACCGCGCTCGCGGCGGCCCGGGCCAACGGCCTCGACGCGATCGACGGTGTCTACAGCGACCTCTCCGATGCGGACGGATTCCGGGCCGAATGCGAACAGGGGCGCGATATCGGCTTCGACGGCAAGACGCTGATCCATCCGAACCAGATCGCAGCCGCAAACGAGGCCTTTGCCCCGTCCCCCGCGGAGATCGAGGCAGCGCGCGGGATCATCGCCGCCTTCGAGCGTCCCGAAAATGCCGGCCGCGGCGTCATCTCGCTCGACGGCCGGATGGTCGAGCGGCTGCATGCCGAGATGGCCGCCCGCACCGTTGCAGTCGCGGAGAGCATTGCAGGCCGCATGTGAGCCGTCGCGCCTGGCGGGTATCGGTCGCGGCCCGAATGTTGAAGGGTTAAGGCAGCCCGCTTGGCCAGCGACGATTCACCGATCCTCCACGAAGCTTGCTTAGACATCACTCAGGAGCCAGAGATGAAATTCGACACGGTAACGGTTGCTGATCTGGACACGGCCGGGGCGGAGGCTGCCGACGCGGCCACGTTCGGCATCATCGGCCTGAGTCCGGACGGCATCGTCGATACCTACAACAGAACCGAGTCGAGGCTCGCCGGATTGTCGCCCGAACGCGTCGTCGGGCAGCATTTCTTCACCGCCGTGGCACCTTGCATGAACAACTTCATGGTGTCGCAGCGGATGGACGACGAAAGCGAACTCGACGCCACGATCGACTACGTGCTGACGCTGCGCATGAGGCCGACGCCGGTGAAGCTGCGGATGCTGAAAAGCCCGGGTTCCCCCCGCCGCTACATCCTGATCCAGCGCTGATGCCGTCTTTCGATTCTGTGTCAGACGCCACCAACGTGGAAGCCGACTACGAGGCCCTCCTCTCGTTCCTTTACGTCGCGCCGGTCGGCCTGTTGGAGATCGACCCGAGCGGCGCGATCTCGATGATGAACCCGCTCGGGGCGCAGCTTCTGCTGCCGGTGGCGGGCGCGGGTGGGATCTCGAATCTGTTCGACGCGCTCGGCTCGCACGCACCCGATCTTCGGAATTTCGTGTCGAGCTTCGCGGGCGAGCGCGGAACGATCTGCGAGGCCCGCCGCATCCATATTCGGTCGCTCGACTCCGCGGAGCCGCAGATCCTGGCCTGCTCGCTGATCAAGATCGACAACCAGCGGATCATGGGCGTCCTGAACGACGTGACGGCGCAGGTTCTCCAGGAGCGCCGACTGCAGCAGGCCGAGTCCTGGTTCTCGATCATGCTGTCGGGCGTCAACGACTTCGCCCTCCTGTCCCTCAACGCCAACGGCCGGGTGCAGTCCTGGAACAAGAGTGGCGAGCGCCTGACCGGCCATTCGGCCCGGGACATCCAGGGGCATACGCTGAACGTGCTCTACCCACCCGCCGAGGCGATCCAAGGGCGGGCTCTGCAGCAGATCGATTTTGCGCGACGCGACGGCTGGCACATCGACGAGGGCTGGCGGAAGCGCAAGGACGGCACGCGGTTCTGGTGCCAGAGCCTCGTCTCGGCGCTCGAAGAACAGACCGGCGAGGTGAGCGGCTATTCCGTGGTGCTGCGCGACGTCACCGAGCAGAAGACGAGCGGCGACGAGATCCGGCGGCTGCTGACGACCGACAAGCTGACCGGTGTGATGAACCGGGCCCACTTCTTCGAGCTTGCAGAGGCCGAGATCGTGCGCTGCCAGCGGTTTGGCAGCACCCTCTCCGCCCTCATGGTCGACATCGACCATTTCAAGCAGGTGAACGACACCTTCGGGCATGCCGGGGGCGACGAGGTGCTCCGGCAACTCGGGCAGCATTTCCGAACGACCCTCCGGTCGATCGATCTCGTCGGCCGGCTGGGCGGCGAGGAATTCGCCGTGCTGCTGCCCTCGATCGATGTCGAGGGCGCGAAGCTCCTGGCGGAGTTGTTCAGGGGCGGCGCGAGCGCCATCCGGGCATCCGTCGACGGCAGCCCGGTCGGGTTCACGGTCAGCATCGGCTGCGCCCAGCTCGGCGCCGAGACAAGGACGATCGACGAATTGCTGAAGGCGGCCGACGGCGCGCTCTACGAAGCCAAGAGGACGGGCCGGAACCGGGTCGTAGCCCATGGCGGAGCCGAGGGCCCGGAGCGCCAGCGGGTGGCCTGAGAGGTCGTCAGCCGATCGTTCGGCCGATCGCCTCGAACTTTTCCGCCCGATGCTGGCGGAGCTCTTCGGGCGACATCCCGGCAAGGCCTGCGAAAGCCGCCTCGATCGCATCGCCGGCTCGCTGGACGAGGATGTCGGGATCGCGGTGGGCGCCGCCAGCCGGTTCCGGCACGATCGTGTCGATCACACCGAACCGGAGCAGATCCTGTGCCGTGATCTTCATCGCCGTGGCCGCGTCCTGGGCGCGGGTGGGATCGCGCCAGAGGATCGAGGCCGCGCCCTCGGGCGAGATCACGCTGTAGACCGAGTGTTCCAACATCAGGACCTTGTTCGCCGTCGCGATCGCGATGGCGCCGCCCGAGCCGCCCTCCCCGATGACGATCGCGACATTCGGCACGCCGAGCGCGAGGCAGGCCTCGGTCGAGCGCGCGATCGCCTCGGCCTGCCCGCGCTCCTCCGCCTCGATCCCGGGATAGGCCCCGGCCGTGTCGACGAAGGCGATGATCGGGAGCCCGAACCGGTCGGCCGTCTCCATCAGCCGCACGGCCTTCCGGTAGCCTTCCGGCTTCGCCATGCCGAAATTGTGCCGGATGCGGGTCTCGGTCGTGTGGCCCTTTTCCTGGCCGATGATGCAGACCGGTTCGCCGCGGAAGCGGCCGAACCCGGCCACGATCGCCTCGTCCTCGCCGAAGCGGCGGTCACCCGCGAGCGGCGTGAACTCGGTCAGGAGGCGCTGGCAATAGCCGACGAAGCGCGGCCGGTCCGGATGGCGCGCGACCATCGTCTTCTGCCAGGGCGTGAGCGCGCCGTAGAGTTCCTTGAGGGCCGCATTCGCCTTGGCTTCAAGCCGGGCGATGTCGTCGGCGATCGAGACGGCGTCGCCCTCTTCGCCGAGCGCACGCAATTCCTCGACCTTGGCCTCGAGCTCGGCGACGGGTTTTTCGAAATCCAGAAAGGCGCGCATCGGGCGTCAGCGGTCCCCGCCGAGGCCGGGAGCCTCACTGCACCGCAGTTAAGGCCGCACCCCGCCGGGTTCAACCCGCGGTCGACCCGATCAGCCGTAGACGAAGAGCCCGGCGAGCCCGGCCGAGCCGACCAGGATGCGCCACCAGGCGAAGGGCGCGAAGCCGTGGCGGGAGATGTAGTCGAGCGCCGTCTTAACCACGAGGAGGCCGGCGCCAAATGCCGCCGCGAAGCCGATCGCGATCATCGCGACATCGTTCACGGCGAGGAATTTGTAGCTCTTCAGGAGGTCGTAGGCGAAGGCGCCCGCCATGGTCGGCATGGCGAGGAAGAAGGAGAATTCGGCCGCCGAACGCTTGTCGGCCCCGAGCAGCATGGCGCCCACGATGGTCGCGCCCGAGCGGGATACGCCCGGAATCATCGCGAGGCATTGGATGAATCCGATCGCCAGATACATCGGCAGCGGAAATGCGGTCGCATCGTCATGTTTCGGCTTCAACGGCAACTGGTCAACCACCAGAAGAACGAGCCCACCGACGACGAGCGACACGCACACGATCAGGGGATTGAACAGCACGCCCTTGATGAAGCCGTGGGCCAGGGCCCCGATCGCCGCCGCCGGCAGGAAGGCGACCAGGACCCCGAGCACGAAGCGGCGCGCCGTCGGACTTCGCGGCAGATCGATGGCGATCCGCAGGAGCCGCGTGAAATAGGCGAGCAGGATCGCCAGGATCGCGCCGAGTTGGACCAGGATCGCGAAGGTCTTGTCGGCCTCGCCGTCGAGGCCGAAGAAATGCTGGACGAGCAACAGATGCCCGGTCGACGACACGGGCAGGAACTCGGTCGCGCCCTCGACGAGGCCGAGGAAGAGGGCCTGCCACCATTGCGTCGCGCCCATCTGTCCGTCCTGTCAGCTTCGCGTGCGCCCAGTCGATGAAGGCGCGGGCCGCTGCGGGCGGCTGCCCCCCATGAAGCCCGCATGGTTAGCGGGACGTTAAGCGCGGCGGGCGTCGGTGCGGTACAGTTACCGGCCGTTAACCCCGCCGCCCCCTTAGTCGCGCCTCAGCCGAGCCCAGAACCACTCCGATATGGCCATTCTCCACCATTACGCGTTCTGTCCGCATTCCCGTTTCGTCCGGCTCACCATGGGCGAGATGGGCCTCGAGCCCGAGATCTCCGAGGAGCGGCCATGGGCGCGCGAGGAGGGCTTTCTCCGCATGAACCCCTCTGGCACGACGCCGGTCTTCCTCGAGAACGACATCGCCATCCCGGGCGCCGGGGTGATCGCCGAATATCTCGACGAGACCCGCGGGCTCGGCATGAACGGCCGGCGGCTCCTGCCCGGCGATCCGGCCGGCCGGGTCGAGGTTCGCCGCCTGCTCGAATGGTTTAATTCCAAATTCTACGACGAGGTCACGGGTTATCTCGTCACGGAGAAGATCATCAAGCGCTTCTCGGGCGAGGCACCCGATGCCGGCGCGATTCGGGCGGCGCGCTCGAACATGCGCTATCACCTGCGCTATATCGGCTTCCTGTGCGCCGACCGGAACTGGCTCGCGGGCGACCACATGACCTATGCGGATCTCGCGGCGGCCGCCCATCTGTCCTGTGCGGACTACCTCGGCGACGTGCCATGGGACGAGGACGAACTGGCCAAGGAATGGTACGCCCGAGTGAAATCGCGTCCGGCCTTCCGCTCGCTCCTGGCCGACCGGGTCCCCGGCATGACGCCGCCCAGCCATTACGCGGATCTCGACTTCTAGCCGGCGCCGACCTCAAGCGGGTCGTCGTCGAGCGCGCCCATGCGCTCGGCTTCGACCTCGTCCGCACGACCACGCCCGACGCAACACCCGAAGCGGCAGTGCGCCTCGCCGCCTGGCTCGGCGAAGGCCATCACGGCTCGATGGGCTGGATGGAGGCGGATCCGGGCCGCCGCGCCGACCCGCGGCAATTATGGGGCGAGGTAAGCAGCATCGTCATGCTGGGCCTCAGCTATGCGCCGCCCGGCAATCCGCTGGAGGGACTGGCCCGACGCGACCGCGGCCTCGTTGCCGCCTACGCGGCGCGCCGCGATTACCACGACGTGATCAAGGGGCGGCTGAAGGACGTGGCCGGCCTCCTGGCGCAGCGCGGCGGCGCCGACGTGAAGGTCTTCGTCGACACCGCGCCCGTGATGGAGAAGCCGCTCGCGGCCGCGTCAGGGCTCGGTTGGACGGGCAAGCATTCGGTCGTGGTTTCGCGCGAGCACGGATCCTGGCTTCTGCTCGGCGCAATCTTCACCACGGCCGAGCTTCCGGCCGATGCGCCGGAGCCCGACCATTGCGGCTCCTGCACCCGCTGCCTCGACATCTGCCCGACCGACGCCTTTCCCGCCCCCTACCGTCTCGATGCCCGGCGCTGCATCGCCTACCTGACGATCGAGCATGCGGGGCACATTCCAGTGGAGTTCCGCCCGGCCATCGGAAACCGCGTCTTCGGCTGCGACGATTGCCTCGCGATCTGCCCGTGGAACAAGTTCGCAGAGACGGCGCGTGACACGCGCATGGCGTTTCGAGAGGACCTCTCCGCCCCGGCATTGCGCGACCTGGCCCGGCTCGACGATGCCGCGTTCCGCAGCCGCTTCGCCGGCACGCCGGTGAAACGGACCGGCCGCGACCGCGTAATCCGCAACGTGTTGATCGCGATCGGCAATTCCGGCGAAGTGGCGCTGGCCGAAGAGGCGGAGCGGCTGCTCGACGATCCCTCGCCGCTCGTCCGGGCCATGGCCGTCTGGGCGGTCGGACGGCTCTGTTCGGCGGATCGCATCGAGGAGGTTGGGCGCCCACGACGCGAGATGGAGCAGGACCCGCAGGTCCGCGACGAGTGGACGAGCCTGTTCGCTGTCGGTTCACGTGGCATCGGCGTCGGTGTAGCGTCGGGGCACACAGGAGATGCGACGGTGCCGTCGAAACTTGCGGTCGAGATCGAGACGGATCTGGTGCCGGGCGAATCCGGGCCAGCGATAGATGGGGCCGGAGATCGATTGGAAGAGCAGGCGGACGCCGCGCTTGTCATCGCTCGCCACTACCATGACTCGGCATTCGACGCGAAGCTTCGAGAGAAGCTTCAGGAAGCGCTGGACGATCCTCGCCCGGGCGTGCCGCTCGCGGAAGCCTTTGCGGCAGTTGAGGCGCTCTACCGCGAGGACATGAAGCGGCTCGGGCGTGACGCTTAGGGTCATCCTGAACCCTGCCGCATCCGCAGACCTCGCCCAACTCTACCGGTACATCGCGGAAAGCACCGGCCAGCCCCTTATCGCTCTCCGCTATGTCACACGTCTGCGAGACCGGTGTGAACGGCTCGCCGATGTGCCGGAGCAAGGGACGACGCGGAGCGACCTGTTGCCGGGTCTTAGGATCATCGGCTTCAGGCGGCGGGTTACCATCGCGTTCCGAGTGAATGCCGAGCAGGTCGAGATCTTGCGACTTCTATACGGCGGACGCGACCTGAAGGCGGAGACGACGATATTCCGATGAACCTTCTCTGCTTCGGCCTCGGCTATTCGTCACAGGCCTTCGTCGCTCGCGTCCGGCCGAGATTCGAAACGATCGTCGGCACGGTTCGGTCTCGGAGCAAAGCCGGCGATCTCTCCCGAGACGGTCTCGCGGTCCGGCTCTTACCGGGCGAGGAGGACGCGCTAGCGGCCGACATCGCCCGGGCGGACGCGCTCCTCGTGTCGATCCCGCCGGACGAGGACGGCGATCCGGTGCTGCGGCGTTTCCGGCGCGAGATCGCCGCGGCGCCGCGCCTCGGCTGGATCGGCTATCTTTCGACGATCGGCGTCTACGGCGACCACGGCGGCGCCTGGATCGACGAGGACACGCCGCCACGTCCGGTCAGCCGGCGCTCGCGCTGGCGGCTCGCGGCGGACGAGGCCTGGCTCGGTCTCGGCCGCGAGAGCGGCAAGGCCGTGCAGGTCTTCCGCCTCGCCGGCATCTACGGGCCGGGACGGAGCGCCTTCGACAAGCTCGCGGCCGGCACCGCGCAGCGGCTCGTGAAACCCGGTCAGATCTTCAACCGCATCCATGTCGAGGATATCGCGGCGGTGCTCGAGGCGTCGCTCGACCGCCCGCGCGCCGGGGCGATCTACAACGTGACGGACGACGAGCCGGCTCCGCCGCAGGATGTCATCACATACGCGGCCGACCTCGCCGGCGTGGCGCCGCCCCCGGAGACGCCGTTCGACGAGACTCAGCTCTCGCCGATGGCCCGAAGCTTCTGGGGCGAGAACAAGCGCGTCCGAAACCGCCTCATTCGCGACGAACTCGGCGTCGCTCTCGCCTTTCCGACCTACCGCGAAGGCTTGCGCGGACTCCGACCGGGAGACCCGGCCGCGCAGGGGTGATGTGGATCAGGCGGCGCGCCGGTTCGCGGCCGGGCCGAAATGGTCGACATAGCGTCCCTGGATGGCCGCGACCGGCATCACCACGAACACGTCCGTGGTTCCGAATTCCAGATCCACGACGGCGCCCTCGCCGAAGGTCGCGCCGACGCGAAGATAGCCTTTCACGAGCGGCGGCAGCGCCTTGAAGGCGGCCTTCGCGTCCAGGAGGTCGCGCGGGACGAGATCCATCCGGGTGAACCGATCGGCCCGCGCCCGCACCCGCCACGCTTCGGGGGAGCGGGCGTGGTGGTGGAGATAGCTCAACTCGGAGGCAAGCCGGCGGGGATCGGTGCCCGGGAGGCTCGCGCAGCCGATCATCACGTCGATGTCGTGCGCCTGGACATAGGCCCAGAGACCTTGCCACAGGAGCTCGACCGTCTTCCGCGTCCGGTAGGGCTGGAGCACGCAGGATCGGCCGAGTTCCAGCACCCGCGCGCCGGGCCGGGCGGCCAGCAGCGGCTCGATGTCGTACTCGCCGGCCGAGTAGAAGCCGTCATGCGCATCCGCTACGTCGCGCCGCAGCAGGCGGTAGGTCCCGACCACCTTCGGCTTCGGTGCCCGGAACGGTTTCCTCGGCACGGCATGATCGAGGACCACGAGATGGTCGCAGATCGGGTCGTAGGCGTCGGTGTCGCGGCGCGACAGGCGGGCGAGCGGCCCCGGTACGGCCGACATTTCCTCAAAGAAGACCTTGTAGCGAAGCCGCTGCGCACGCCGGATCTCTTTCGCGCTCGTCGCGAGCCGGACTTCGAGCGAACCCGACCGGCCGAGCGGCCCGGCCGGATTGGTCGGGAAGGTGCCCCGTACCCGTATACCCGGAGTCCACCATGCTGAACCGCCTGCAAGCGGCGGGATCACAGGCAAGCGAGCCGCGACGCCCTCCGCGTCCACTCGCCTCGTCTGCGGCATAACCTCTATTCTCCAGCCGATCGGACCTGGTCCAGCGGACCCCGAATCCGGCGAACTCTGCTCCCTATCGCAACGGGGCAGAACAATCGTGTGACGGAAGGTCCTTGTCAGGACGCTTGGGCTAACGGAGCGACAGCCTCGCAGCTCGAGAGTTCCGCGGCCAGGTCCTCGAAGGTGAAGGGTTTCGCCAGGACGTTATCGAAACCCGCCTGCCGCAATTCGGCCTCGGCCGCACCGACATGGCTCGCCGTCACGGCGACGATGCGCCCGCGCGGACGCCCGGCTTCGGCCTCTCGCGCCCGGATCCGGCGCGTGACCTCGATGCCGTCGAGCCCGGGCATCCGAACGTCCATCAGGATGAGGTCGTATGGAAGGTCCGTGCCGGCCATGGCGGCCTCGGCCCGTTCCCAGGCCTCCCGGCCATCGCGGGCCCATTCGACGAGGGCGCCGAGCCGCTCCAGCGCCTTCACAGCCAGGAGCGCGTTGATTTCGTTGTCCTCGGCGAGAAGGATCCGGACGGCGCGTCCTCGCGACGTTGCAGCGTCGGTGGCCGCCGGAGCGGGTCGGGTCGCGACCGGCGCGAGGTCGCGCGGGCCGAGCTGCTCGAACAGGGATCGGGGCCGCACCGGCTTCACCAGGTAGGCGTCGAACCCGGCCGCGTGCGGGGATCCCACATCGCGCCGCTCGAAGGGGGACAGGAGGACGATGCTGCGCGCAATCCCGTGCCGGTGGGCCTCGCTCGCCGCCACCCGGGCATCCGTATCCGGCAAGGCGTGGTCCGCGATCAGGACGGCGAAACTGCGTGCCGCCATCCGGGCGAGCGCCTGTTCGAGCTCCGTCACCACGACGGCCTCGATCCCGGCCTCCCGAAGCGTCCGAGCGAGATAAGGGCCCTCGTAGGGAGAGCCGGACAGGATGAGGACCGCTCCAGGGCTCCGCTCCGGCTGCGAAGAGGCGGCCTTGGCCAGCGCCGGCCCGTCCTCATCCGAGGCGGCCGGAAGCGCGAGTTCGACCCGGAAGCGCGAACCTTCTCCGACGACGCTGTCGAGTTCCATCCGGCCGCCCATCCGGTCGACGAGGCGCCGGGTGATCGCGAGACCAAGGCCGGACCCCGCTTCGCCCGAGCCGCGGTGTTCGCCGGTCTCGAATTCCTCGAACACGATGGCAGCACGCTCGGCCGCGATGCCCGGGCCCGTATCCTCGACCACGATGCGGATCAGATCGCCGGCTCCGCGCTCCACCGCGATCCCGACCCCGCCCTCGGCCGTGAATTTCACGGCATTGCCGGCGAGGTTGAAGAGGACCTGCCGCAGCCGGTCGGCGTCACCCCTCACCGTCCGGGGCACGTCGGTCGCGACGAAAGCCGCGATATTCGTGCCCTTGCCCTGCGCACGCGGCGCGAGCAGCTCCACGATGCCCTGGACCAGCGCCGCGATCTCGAAAGGCTCGTCGGCCAAGTCGATGCGGCCCGCCTCGATCTGCGAGAAGTCGAGGATCTCCTCGACCAAGGTGAGGAAGGCCTCGGCCGAGCTGCGGACCGCATTGGCGTAGGTCGTCTGCTCCGCGTTGAGCCCGGTCTCGACGAGGAGCCGGGTCATGCCCAGGATCCCGTTCAGCGGCGTGCGGAACTCGTGACTGACGGTCGCGAGGAGGCGTGACTTCGCCTCGCTCTCCGATTCCGCCCGGGCGCGCGCCTCTTCGAGCCGGTGCCGGACCCGAACGCTCTCGCTTACCTCCCGGCCGGTGAGGAGCCGGTGGCGGCGACCCTCGATCTCGATCGGGGTTTCGGACCAGGAGATCCAGCGACCGCCCTCGCAGGTCTCGAGCGCCTCCTCCGTAACCCGCACCGGCTCGGCCGCAGCCGCAGGATGCGGGCCGCCCGACAGGCGCGTGTAGCTTCGATTGGCGCCGACGATCCGGCCCCGGAGATCGCGGAGGACGACGGGGTCGGGCAGGTTGTCGAGGATTACCCGGCAGGCGGCCTCTTCCGGCAGACAAGAGGGCGCATGATCCGCCGGACCGTTGCCGGATCGCGATGACCAGGTCAGGTTGAGGAACGGGCCGATGCTGCGGAGGAGGAGAAGGGCGGCGGCAGTGCCGAAGGCGGCAAGAACGAGCGCGGCCATCAGGAGCGGATCGGCCTGCGGGAACGTGGCCGGGTCCATGATGAGCGCTCCTGTCGTTTGACGCTCGCATTGATATCGGGCCGGGCCTCAGGAACGGTTGAGGAACGTCGTTGCCGATCCGTCACCGGACCGCGTAGAAGGCGACGCAGTCCGAAACCGCCGCGGGGCGCGAACAGCGTGATCCGTCGTTTCGGCCCTCTCCTGCTCCTCGCGATCCCGCTCGTCGCCAGCCTTGCCGCCTATCTCGTGGCCGGCTCCGAGCTGTGGCAGCCCGACGCGATCCTGGCGCGGCGCGACGCCCTGAAGGGCGTCGTCGAGGCGCAGCCGCTCCTGTCGCTCGTCCTCTTCATGGCCGTCTATTTCGCGATCATCTCGTCTGCCCTGCCTGTCGGCCCGCCGATGAGCCTGATCGCGGGCTTCCTGTTCGGCCGCTGGGTCGGCACGCCCGCGATCCTGCTGGCGGCGACGGCCGGCGCGGTCGTGGTCTTCGGCCTGGCCCGGCTCTCGGCCCAGACGAGCCTTGCCGACCGCGTCCGCGCCCGGCTCGGCCCGATCTACGAAACCATCTCGGCGGATCTCCGCCGCAACGCCTTCGGCTACCTGCTGGCGATGCGGCTCGTTCCGGTCTTCCCCTTCTTCGCCGTCAACGTCGCGGCCGGCCTCTTCGGGCTGCCGCTCCGCACTTTCGTCCTCGCGACGCTGATCGGGCGCATGCCCGGGACCTTCGTCTATGTGAGCCTGGGCGAGGAGATCGGTCGTGTCACCAGCATCGCGGACCTCGCCTCGCCACGGATCTACGCGACGCTGACCGCGCTCGGGATCGTGGCCCTCGTGCCGATCGCGGTCGCGGGCTGGCGCAGGCGGCGCGGGGCGCGCGACCGCCGAATGTAGGATTGCGCCGGCGCATGCCATTCGCCAGTGTCGCCGGAACCGAGCACCGCGTCCGTGACGGCGGCGCTCCAGGGAGGATCCTTATGAAGGCTGTCGTGTCGATCATTGCGGGCGGATTGGTGCTGCTCGCCTCGCTGGCGGCCGAGGCGCAAACCTATCCGAGCCGTCCCGTGCGGGTGATCGTGCCCTTCGCGGCCGGCGGCACGACGGACATCTTCGCCCGTCTGGTCGCAGACAAGCTGAGCCAGAGCCTCGGCCAGCAATTCATCATCGACAACCGCGGCGGCGCCGGCGGCAATATCGGGGCGGACGCCGTCGCGAAAGCGGCGCCCGACGGCTACACGCTCGTCATGGGCACGGTCGGGACCCACGCCATCAATGCGAGCCTCTACGCTCGCATGCCGTTCGACCCCCTCACCGATTTCGCCGCGGTCGCCTACACGGCCGGGGTGCCGAACCTGATGGTCGTGAACCCGAAGAACGTGAAGGCGACCACGGTCAAGGATTTCATCGCGGAGGCGAAGGCGACGCCGAGGAAGTTCAACATGGCGTCTTCCGGCAACGGCACCTCGATCCACCTCTCGGGCGAGATGTTCAAACAGGTGACCGGGGTCGAGATGCCGCATGTTCCGTATCGAGGCTCGGGTCCGGCCATCAACGATCTCGTCGGCGGTCAGGTCGACGTCATGTTCGACAACCTGCCGTCCAGCATCGAGCAGGCGAAGGCCGGCAACCTGCGGGCGCTCGCCGTGACATCGGCGACGCGCTCGCCTGCGCTGCCGGACGTGCCGACGCTGCAGGAGAGCGGCCTCGCGGGGTTCGACGCCACGAGCTGGTTCGCGCTGTTCGCGCCGAAAGGCACGCCGCCCGAGATCGTCACGAAGCTCAATGCCGAGGTCCGGAAAGTGCTGGAGACGCCGGAGCTGAAAGCGCGCTTCGCCGATCTCGGCGGGGACATCAAGCTCATGAGCCCGGACGAGCTCACGGCTTTCGTCAGGGCGGAGCACGTGAAATGGGCAGCGGCCGTCAAGGCCGCGGGAGCACGGCTCGAATAGCCGGGGCGCGAGACCGCTCCTCTTGATCGGGCTGAGACATCGTGCACAAGAGCGTCCGGATGCCCGCAGCGCCAAGGCGGGCTGAACACAGCACGACGGCCGGGAGGAGCACGAGATGACGGCAGATGCCGACCGCACCGGCTCGCCGCCGGGTCCCATCCGCGGCCCGCAAAGCCTCGTTTCAGGGCTCATCCTGGTCGCGCTCGCGGCTTTCGCGATCTGGCTGACGCGCGACCTCCCGCAGGGGACGCTCCGGTCCATGGGGCCCGCGATGCTGCCCCGCTGGCTGGCCATCGCGGTCGGGCTCTGCGGGATCGCCCTCGTCCTGGCGGGCCTGCTTCGCCATGGTAGTCGTCTGGAACCCTATTCGCTCAGGGGTCCGGGGGTCGTCGTCCTTGCGATCACGGCCTTCGGTATCGCCATCCGGGGCTACGATCTTGGCTTCGTGAACATCCCGACCCTCGGCCTCCTGATCGCGGGACCGCTCGCGATCTTCGTCTCGGGCTTCGCCACGCCCGAGGTTCGCCCCCGGGAACTCCTCATCCTGGCCCTGGCGCTGACGGGCTCCTGCATGATGCTGTTCGGCGATGCCCTGAACCTGCCGATCCCGATGTATCCGCAACGTTTCGCCGATCTCTATCCGAGCGGCTGGTCGAGCGACGATCGCCTCAGGGCGACCTCCGCGGCGCTGTTTGCGGCGGCGATCCTGGTCTGGCTCGTCGGGCACCGTCGCCACCCGGCGCGCGAGCCGGTCGACGTCGTCGCGCACGAGCATTCCGGCCAGGTTTGATGCTCGAGCCAAGACATCCTCGCGAGTTCGGAATGGTGCGATGGGCGATCTGATCAGCAACCTGAGCCTCGGCTTCAGCGTCGTCTTCGCGATGGTGCCGGTCGATCTTCCAGGGATCGGCGTCGTACCGCTGCCCATGAACATCTTCCTGTGCTTCGTCGGCTGCCTGGTCGGGACGCTGATCGGGGTCCTGCCCGGCGTCGGCCCCGTCGCGTCGATCGCGATGCTGCTGCCGATCACCTTCAAGTTCGATCCGGTCGGCGCGCTGATCATGCTGGCCGGCATCTATTACGGCGCCCAATACGGGGGTTCGACGACGGCGATCCTGGTCAACATTCCGGGCGAGGCGACGTCGGTGGTGACGACGCTCGACGGCCACCAGATGGCCCGCCGAGGCCGGGCCGGCGTCGCGCTCGGGATCGCGGCGATCGGCTCGTTCTTCGCGGGGTGCGTGGCGACGGTGACCATCGCGGCGCTCGGGGCGCCCTTGACCAAGCTCGCGCTGATCTTCGGCCCGGCGGAATATTTCTCGCTCATGGTGATGGGCCTCGTCTTCGCCGTCGTGCTGGCGCGCGGTTCGATCCTCCGGGCCGGCGCGATGATCTTCTTCGGCATCCTGCTGTCGACCGTCGGGACGGATCTCGAGACCGGGCAGGAGCGCATGACCTTCGGTCTGCAATTCCTGTCGGACGGGATCGACTTCGCGGTCCTGGCCATGGGCCTCTTCGGCATCGCCGAGATCCTGCGCAACCTCGATCACACCGAGACGCGGGACGTCGTGAAGCAGACGATCGGGCGGCTTCTGCCCAACCTGCAGGACTTCAAGGATTCGGCCATGCCGATCCTTCGCGGGACCTTCATCGGCGGGACGCTGGGTATCCTGCCCGGGAACGGCGCCGTGCTCGGGCCATTCGCGTCCTACACGGTCGAGAAGAAGCTGGCCAAGGACCCGCGCCGCTTCGGCCAGGGCGCGATCGAGGGCGTGGCCGGCCCCGAAAGCGCCAACAATGCGGGCGCGCAGACCTCCTTCATCCCGCTGCTGACGCTCGGCATTCCGCCGAACGCCGTCATGGCGCTCATGGTCGGCGCGATGACCATCCACGGCATCGTGCCGGGTCCGCAGGTCATGACCAAGAACCCGAACCTGTTCTGGGGCATGATCGCGTCGATGTGGGTCGGCAACCTGATGCTGCTCATCATCAACCTGCCGCTGATCGGGATCTGGGTGAGGCTCCTCAAGGTGCCCTATCGGCTGATGTTCCCGGCCATCCTGATGTTCTGCTGCATCGGGATCTATTCGATCAATTCGCTCCCGACGGACGTGTTTTTCATCGCGGGCTTCGGCGTCGTCGGGTACGCCTTGATCAAGTTCGGCTTCGAGCCCGCGCCCATGCTTCTCGGCTTCGTGCTCGGCAAGCTGATGGAGGAGAACCTGCGGCGGGCGCTCATCATCTCGCGGGGCGACATGATGACCTTCATCGAGCGCCCGGTCTCGGCCGGCCTCCTCCTCGTCGCTATCGTCCTGCTGGCGATCGCGCTCCTGCCCTCCATCCGGAAGAGCCGCGACGAGGTCTTTACCGAAGCCTGACGGCTTACCCGAAAGACGAAGGCATTATTGCCCCCGCGCGGCTTGTTCCTCGCGCGATCCATCCCACGTTGAAGCGAGAATGATTCGGGAGGAACGGGTTTGAAGCGAGCGTTGATTGCGGCCGTCGGATTTGTGTCGATGGCGGGTGCCGGGCTGGCCCAGGGTTATCCCGCGCGCCCCGTTACCATGATCGTCCCGTTCGCGGCCGGTGGACCCACGGACGTGATCGCCCGGATCGTCGGGGACCACATGTCCCGCACGATGGGCCAGCAGGTGGTGATCGAGAACGTTGCCGGCGCAGGCGGCACGACCGGCATCATCCGGGGCGCGCAGGCCGCGCCGGACGGCTACACGTTGATGATGGGCCACATGGGCACGCACGGCGCCGCCCCGGCCCTCTATCCCAACCTCAAATACGACCCGGCCAAGAGCTTCGACCCGATCGGCCTCGCGGCCGGTACGCCCATCGTCATCGTCGCCCGGAAGGACTTTCCGGCCGCCGACCTCAAGGGCTTCCTCGATCACCTCAAGAAGAATTCCGAGAAGATGAACCAGGCCCAGGCCGGCGTCGGATCGGTCTCGCACTCGACCGGCGTCCTCTTCGACTCGGTGGTCGGGATCAAGCCGACGCTCGTCGCCTATCGGGGCACCGGCCCGGCCCTGAACGACCTCATGTCCGGCCAGGTCGATTTCATGACGGACCAGATCGTCAACGTCGCCCCGCAGATCACGGGCGGCAACATCAAGGCCTACGCCATCGCGACGCCGGAGCGCTCGCCGGCTTTGCCCGACGTCCCGACCACGAAGGAGGCCGGCCTTCCGGCCTATGAGGTGTCTGCCTGGAACGCGGTCTTTGCCCCCAAGGGCCTTCCGGCCGATGTCAACGCGAAGCTCGTCGCGGCGCTCAGGGCGGCGCTCGCCGACGAGACCACGCGGAAGCGCCTCCTCGATCTCGGCGCCGTGATCCCGGACGCCAAGGGCCAGGGTCCGCAGGCCTTGCAGACGCTGGTGGAGACCGAGGTCGCGCGCTGGACCCCCGTGCTGAAGGCCGCCGGGGCCGTCGCCAACTGACGGATCGTCCAAGGGGCGGGAGCCGATTCCGCCCCTGCAGCGATACTAGGGTCGATCGCAGCGGCCGTCCCTGCCCGATGGGCGGCGTCCAGAACGGGCTCTGCGACGACGACGGCACACCGCGGCGTTCGGTCCTGGCAACACCCGTGCGAGACTCGCCTCGCGCTCTGGCGCCGGCGTGGACACTGCTTTTGAACCATGCCAAAGACCGCGCCGGGCGACCCTCCGTCGCATTGCGCCACGATGCCGGTGGGTGGTCTGACGGAGATGCCTTTTTCAGGCTTCCGAGCGGTCCATTCGGTCCAGCGGGAAGCTCGTGTTCGGACCGTCTGGAGCGTCAATTTTGGCCACGACCGCCGCCGCAGCCCCTCACGCGACGCGACGCGACTTCCTTCTCATCGCGACGGGCGCGACAGGTGCGGTTGGAGCGGCTTTCGCCGCGTGGCCGTTCGTCGCCGCCCTGTCGCCGGATGCCGAGACCATCGCGGCCGGCGCGCCCGTGGATGTCGACCTTGGCCCGATCGCCGCGGGTCAGATCGTGAAGGTGTTCTGGCGCGGCAAGATCATCTTCGTTCGCCATCGCACGGACGCTGAGATCAAGGCCGCCGAGGATGTCAATCTCGCCTCCCTGCCAGACCCTCAGCCGGACTCGGCCCGCGTCAAGGCAGGCCACGCGAATTTCCTCGTCGTCTACGGCAACTGCACCCATCTCGGTTGCGTGCCGAACCAGGACACCGAGCGATTCAAGGGCTGGTTCTGCCCCTGCCACGGCTCGATCTTCGACACGTCCGGCCGTGTCCGGGGCGGGCCGGCACCGATCAACCTGCCGGTTCCCCCCTATACGTTCGTCTCCGACACCAAGGTAAGGATCGGCGAGGAAACAAAGACTGCTGCGAAGGCCGCGTGAAGACAATCAAGGCGACGTCATGAGCGAGCATGCCACCACCTACGTCCCGAAGAGCGCCTTCGCGAAGTGGTTCGAAAGTCGGCTGCCGATCGGCGGCCTCGTCCATTCGTCGTTCATCGCCTTCCCGGTTCCCCGCAACCTGACGTATTTCTGGACCTTCGGGGCCATTCTGATCTTCATGCTGGGCGTGCAGATCGTGACCGGCATCTGGCTCGCGATGCATTACGTGCCGGAGGCGACCAAGGCCTTCGATTCCGTCGAGCACATCATGCGCGACGTGAATTACGGGTGGCTGCTGCGCTACCTGCACGCCAACGGCGCCTCGATGTTCTTCATCGCGGTCTACATCCACATTTTCCGGGGCATGTATTACGGCTCCTACAAGGCGCCGCGCGAGATCCTCTGGATCCTTGGCGTGATCATCCTGTTGCTGATGATGGCGACTGCCTTCATGGGCTATGTCCTGCCCTGGGGCCAGATGTCCTTTTGGGGCGCGACCGTCATCACGAACCTGTTCTCGGCGATCCCGATCGTCGGCGACATGATCGTCTCGCTCCTCTGGGGCGGCTATTCGGTCGGCAACCCGACCCTGAACCGCTTCTTCGCCCTGCATTACCTGCTGCCTTTCATGATCGCGGGCGTCGTGGTCCTCCACGTCTGGGCCTTGCACGTGACGGGTCAGAACAACCCGACCGGCGTGCCGATCCAGTCCGGCCGCGACGCCGTGCCATTCACCCCCTACGCGACGATCAAGGACGTGTTCGCGACGATCATCTTCATGATGTTCTTCGCCTGGTGGGTGTTCTACGTGCCGAACTATCTCGGCCACGCCGATAATTACGTGCCCGCGAACCCGTCCGTGACCCCGGCCCATATCGTGCCCGAATGGTACTTCCTGCCCTTCTACGCGATCCTGCGCGCCATCCCGGACAAGCTCGGCGGCGTGCTCGCCATGGGCGGCGCAATCGTGATCCTGGCCTTTCTGCCCTGGCTCGACACCTCGCGGGTACGGTCAGCCAGCTACCGGCCGCTCTACCGGCAGTTCTTCTGGGTCTTCTGCATCGTCTGCGTGCTGCTCGGCTGGCTCGGCGCCAAGCCCCCGGAAGGTGGCTACGTGATCGCGGCCCGGATCTGCACGGCCTGGTACTTCCTGCACTTCCTCGTCGTCCTGCCTCTTCTCGGTTTGTTCGAAACGCCGAAGCCGTTGCCGTCCTCGATCTTGGAGACGGTGCTCGGTCGCAAGGGCGGAGCCGGTCTGCCGGCCGGCGCGACGGCCGAACCGTCGATCAAGGGCTGACCGTGACGCGCGTGGATCCGAGACATATGACGATGATACGAGCGTTCGCGGTCGCAGCGACCCTGGCCCTCGGTCTGGCGTGCAGCCCGATGGCCCGTGCGGCGGAAGAGACGCCGCAGCCGCCGCGCGAGAAATGGACCTTCTCCGGCATCACGGGCACCTTCGACAGGGCCCAACTTCAGCGCGGCTTCAAGGTGTACCGCGAATCCTGCCAGGGCTGCCACTGGCTCAAGATCCCGTTCCGGACGCTGGCCCAGAATGGCGGCCCGCAATTCTCGAACGCCCAGATCACGGCGCTCGCCGCCGAGTACAAGGTGCAGGACGGCCCGAACGATGCCGGCGAGATGTTCGAGCGGCCGGCCCGGCCCTCGGACACCATCCCCTGGAGCTTCCCGAACGAAAATGCGGCCGCGGTCGCGAATGGCGGCAAGGCGCCGCCGCAGATGCAGCTCCTCGCCAAGGCGCGCGGCTTCGAGCGCGGCTTCCCCTGGTTCGTCTTCGACGCGCTACCGTTCCTCGCCTACCAGGAGCACGGGGTCGACTACATCCGGGCGCTCCTGATGGGGTACGAGGATCCGCCGCAGGGATTCGAGGTGCCGGCGGGCGGCAACTACAACAAGTATTTCCCGGGCCACGTCATCGCCATGCCGAAGCCGCTTTCGGCTGACGGGCAGGTCGAATACCCGAAGGGGCCGGATGGCAAGTCGCCCGTCCCGGAGACGATCGATCAATATGCCCGCGACGTCTCGGCCTTCATGATGTGGGCGGCCGAGCCGAGCCTTGAGGCTCGCAAGCGCATCGGCTTCATGGTGCTGATCTTCCTCGCCGTCTTCGCCGCCGGCATGTGGTACGCGAAAAAGAAGGTCTGGGCGAAGGTCGGCGGCGAGGCCGAAGGCCTGCCCGGCACGGCACCGCTCGGGCCCACGGGCTGAGCCTTCTCTCCGTCATGCGCCATGGCCGGGCTTGTTCCGGCCACCCCCGATCATGTCGCGTCGCCGCTATGAGCGGGATGGCCGGAACAAGCCCGGCCATGACGAAGAGAGAGTGACATGACCCAGGCCATACTCGGCGTGATCGGCGGCTCCGGCGTCTATGACCTGCCGGGTCTTGAGGACGTTGCCGAGGAGCGGATCGCGTCTCCCTGGGGCGAGCCCTCCGACTTCCTCCGCATTGGCCGGATCGGCTCGACCAGAGTCGTGTTCCTGCCCAGGCACGGACGCGGGCACCGGCTGTCCCCCTCGGACATCAACTACCGGGCCAATATCGACGTCCTGAAACGGGCCGGCGTGACCGACCTGGTCGCGATCTCGGCTTGTGGCTCCTTCCGGGAGGAGCTGCCGCCCGGACGTTTCGTGCTCGTCGACCAATTCGTGGACAGGACCTGCCGGCGCGAAAGTTCCTTTTTCGGCGCGGGATGCGTCGCCCATGTCTCGATGGCGCATCCGGTCGGGCCCCGACTGCAGCAGCGCCTCGCCGAAGCGGCGGCGGCCGAGGGGATCGAGGTGCATCGCGGTGGCACCTATGTCTGCATGGAGGGGCCGCAATTCTCCTCGCTCGCGGAATCGCTGGCCTACCGGGCGGCGGGCTACGACGTCATCGGCATGACCAACATGCCGGAGGCGAAGCTCGCCCGCGAGGCCGAGATCACCTACGCGACCGTCGCCATGGTGACCGATTACGATTGCTGGCACCCGGCCCATGACGCGGTCGAGGTCTCGGACGTGATCGCGGTGGCGCGTGCCAATGCCGGGAACGCCGCCCGCCTCGTTGCGCGCGTCGCCCGCGACCTCCCGGCCGAGCGCGAGCCCTGCCCGGCCGGCTCGCACCGGGCGCTCGAACACGCCGTGATGACCGCGCCGGCCGCGCGCGATCCCGCCGTCGTCGCGAAGCTCGACGCCGTGGCCGGCCGGGTGCTGTCGCCCTCCCTTTCGTCGGTCGCCTGAACGGCTCCGCGGCCCCGATTTTGCGCGCCGCCCGCACGGTGCGGCCCCCAGTCGCCGGTCTATCCTCCCGGCCGAGAGAAATCGCATGAGCCAAGATGTGGTGAGAAGCCTTCGGGACATCGTCCGCACGATCCCGGATTATCCGAAGCCCGGTATCATGTTCCGGGACATCACGACCCTGCTCGGGGATGCCGGCGCCTTCCGGCGGGCGGTCGACGAACTCGTCCAGCCCTTCGCGGGCGGCAAGGCCGACAAGGTCGCCGGGATCGAGGCCCGCGGCTTCATCCTGGGCGGCGCGGTGGCGCATCAGCTCTCGGCCGGCTTCGTGCCGATCCGCAAGAAGGGCAAGCTTCCCCACACGACCGTGCAGGTCTCCTACCTGCTCGAATACGGCGAGGACGTGATCGAGATGCATGCCGACGCGCTCGTCCGGGGCGAGCGCGTCATCCTGGTCGACGACCTCATCGCGACCGGCGGCACGGCGGGCGCCGCGATCAAGCTGCTGCGCCAGATCGGCGCCGAGATCGTGGCCGCCTGTTTCGTCATCGACCTGCCCGAGCTGGGCGGTGCCGACAAGCTCCGGGCCGACGGCGTCGAGGTGCGCAGCCTGATCAGCTTCGAGGGGCATTGAGAGCCGGCGCGCGCGTGGTCCTGACTCGTTGCGTCCAGCCTGACAGAAGACTAGTTGCTGACGAGTTGGGAAAGAGTGCGTCATGCCCGATTGCCCGGTTCAAGATGCAAAGGCCCGCTTCGGCGACCGCTTCACCCGAAAGACGCTCAAGGACTTGCTTCTGGCCGAGGCACCTCGGACGGAGCTGTCCACGCCACCTCGCGGCGCTTTCCGGCGACGTCGGCCCGAGCCCTCGGCGTAGCGGGATGTACCTGCTCGGCGGCAAGTTCGTGTCGGAGTTACCCAGGCTGCGGCCGCACGGGGCGATCCTGGCCTGGATGGCGGCCCTAGTCACCCGGAACGTGCGCGATGTCCCGGCCCACGGCGCATCAACGCTCGATCGCTTCGCCCGGCCCCGGCCGTGAGCGGCCGGGAGCGCAACGGCGGTAGCAGAGTCCCATGAACGTCGCCGGCCAACCCCGTCGCACAATCTGGCTCGCCGACGACGGTCACACCGTCGAGGTGATCGACCAGACGCGGCTGCCTCACGACTTCGTCGTCCGGCCTCTCGCGACGCTCGACGATGCGGCCCTGGCCATCCGGACCATGGTGGTGCGGGGCGCGCCGCTGATCGGCGTCACGGCCGCCTACGGGGTCGCGCTCGCGATGCGGGAGGATGCCTCCGACGAGGGGATCGCGCATGCTGTCGACACGCTCGCCGCGACGCGGCCGACGGCCGTGAACCTGCGCTGGGCGCTGGACCGCATGGCGGCGGAGCTGCGCCGCCCCGAGGTGAACGACCGCGTGGCCGCCGCCGCCCGTCTCGCGGCCGAGATGGCCGAGGAAGACGTCGCGACCTGCCAGGCCATCGGCCGGCACGGCGCTGCCCTGATCCGGGCGGCGCACGAGCGAACCGGGCGAACCGTGAACGTCCTCACCCATTGCAACGCGGGCTGGCTCGCGGCCGTGGATTGGGGCACCGCGCTCGCGCCGGTCTACGTCGCCCATGACGAGGGCGTGCCCCTGCATGTCTGGGTCGACGAGACCCGGCCGCGGAACCAGGGCGCCGCGCTCACCGCGTTCGAGCTCGGCCAGCACGGCGTGCCCCACACGATCGTGGCCGACAATGCCGGCGGCCACCTCATGCAGCATGGCCGGGTCGACCTCTGCATCGTCGGCTCCGACCGGACCACGGCCACGGGCGACGTCGCGAACAAGATCGGCACCTATCTCAAGGCGCTGGCCGCGCATGACAACGGTGTGCCGTTCTATGCGGCGCTGCCTTCGTCGACGATCGATTGGGCGCTCGAGGACGGCGTGGCCGAGATCCCGATCGAGGAACGTGGCGCCGACGAAGTCACCCACATGACCGGCCGGAGCCAGACGGGCGAGATCGTGACCGTGCAGATCTCCGCCCCGGGCAGCCCTGCCGCGAACCCTGCCTTCGACGTGACGCCGGCCCGGCTCGTGACCGGCATCATCACCGAGCGCGGTGTCGCTCCGGCGAGCCGCGATGGACTCGCCGGCCTGTTCTCCGAACGGGGCGGCTCGACGCGGCCCGGCGGGTTTTGAGCGACCCCACCGACGGCCTCGTGGCCGAGATCCGGTCCTGGATCGTCGGCCAGGGGCTCCAGGGCGGCAGCCTGACCGAACTGCTGCAGGGCTTCGCCGAACGTCTCTCGGCCGGAGGCCTGTCTCTGTCGCGAGCGTATATGGCGCTCCCGACCATCAGCCCGGAATGGCGCGCCATCAACTTGACCTGGCGGCGCGGCGAAAACGCTGTTCGGGAGACGATCGAGCACGATCGTTTCCCGAATGACTTCGCCGGAAGTCCGGTGCAACACCTCCTCGAGAGCGGCAAGATGCGCCATCGCTGGCGGATCGCAGCCGAAGGCGGCACGGAAGGGTACCGTCTCCTGGAGGCGCTCCGGCAGGAGGGCCATACGGATTACGCGGCCCACATCGTCGCCTTCGGGGCGAGCGCGGTCTTCGCCGTCCAGGGCGTTGCCCTCACGGCCTGCAGCGACGCCCCGGAGGGTTTCGGCAACGATGACCTGGCCCTCCTGAACGAGCTCGTCCCGGTGCTCGCGCTCGCGGCCTACCGGCTTGCGCTGTTCGACATGACCGTGGACGTGCTCGGCGCCTATCTCGGCCACGATGCCGGGCTGCGCATCCTCAACGGCGAGACCCGGCGCGGAAAAGGCGAGAGCGTTCCGGCTGCCCTGATGATGGCCGACCTCGCCGGGTTCACGGCCGCCTCCGAAACGGGCGGGGAAGGGCTGATCGAGCGTCTCGGCGAGCATCTCGCGGCCATGGTCGAGCCCGTCGAACGGGAGGGCGGGGAGGTGTTGAAGTTCCTGGGAGACGGGATCCTGGCCGCCTTCCCGATCGATCTGTCTGCCGACCCGGAACTCGCCTGCGTCAAGGCGCTGAACGCCGCCTGCCGCGCGATCGCGGAGAACGACAAGGTCAATCGCCACCACCCCGATGCGCCGTCTCTCGCCCTCAAGGTCGGCCTGCATCGCGGCGAGGTCTTCTACGGCAATGTCGGCGCCGGAAGTCGGCTCGATTTCACGGTGATCGGGCCTGCCGTGAACGAGGCCGCGCGGCTCGAGACCCTGTGCGGGACCCTCGGCCACGCGATCCTGATGTCGGAGCCTTTCGCCCGCTCCTGCGGCCGCGCTACCGTGAGCCTCGGCCGCCATCGGCTTCGCGGCGTGGCCGAACTTCGCGAGATCTTCGCTCTGCCAGCAGGCTGAGGCTCAGTTCGCGAAGCGGAAATGCAGCACGTCGCCGTCCGCGACGAGGTAGTCCTTGCCCTCGAGCCGCAGCTTGCCGGCATCGCGGGCGCCGGCTTCGCCTTTCAGCGCGACGTAATCCGGGTAGGCGATCGTCTCGGCCCGGATGAAGCCCTTCTCGAAATCCGTGTGGATCACGCCGGCCGCCCGCGGAGCGCGCGTGCCCTTGGTGATCGTCCAGGCCCGGGCTTCCTTCGGCCCGACGGTGAAATAGGTGACGAGGCCGAGGAGGTCGTAGCCGGCTCGGATGACGCGGTTCAGCCCGGGCTCTTCCAGCCCGACCGCCTCGAGGAACTCGCGCTGCTCGGCGGGCGGCAGGACGGCGATTTCGCTCTCGATCTTGGCCGAGACGACGACGGCTCGCGCGCCTTCCCGGGCGGCGAGATCGAGCACCTTCGCGGAACGGGCGTTGCCGGCATCGGCCGCTCCCTCCTCGACATTGCAGACGTAGAGGACCGGCTTCGCGGTCAGGAGCCCGAGCGTGGCGAAGAGGCGCTCCTCCTCGGGTTTCCGGGCGACGAGCCGGGCCGGCCGGCCCTCCCGCAGGAGCACGAGCGAGCGCTGCACGAGGTCGAGGCTCTCCTTGGCCTCCTTGTCGCCGCCGCGGGAGCGTTTCTCGAGCGCGATCACCCGACGCTCGAGGCTGTCGAGATCGGCCAGCATCAGTTCGGTCTCGATCGTCTCGATGTCGGCCAGGGGATCGATCGCACCCTCGACGTGAGTGATGTCGTCATCCTCGAAGCAGCGCACCACGTGGGCGACCGCATCGAGCTCGCGGATCGTGGCCAGGAACTGGTTGCCGAGCCCCTCCCCCTTCGAGGCGCCGCGCACGAGCCCAGCGATATCCACGAAGGTGAGTCGCGTCGGGATGATCTCCTTCGAGGCCGCGATCGCGGCCAGCTGGTCGAGGCGCGGGTCCGGCACCGCAACTTCGCCCACATTCGGCTCGATCGTGCAGAAGGGATAATTGGCGGCCTGCGCGGCCGCCGTCTGCGTCAGCGCGTTGAACAGCGTCGACTTGCCGACATTCGGCAGCCCGACGATCCCGCATTTGAAACCCATGATCCCACCCTATCCCGACGGCGGCGCTGTGGCCGGCGTCAAAGCTGAATTGCCGTCTCGGCCCCGGCGGGCCTCACTTGGCCTCGCGCTTCGCCTCGCCCCAGCCTCTCGCCTCCATGGCGAGGTGGACCTTGTTCTGAAAGCCCGGATCGTCGCCGGCGGCGAGCAGGACGGCATGGTCGGCCACCGCACGGAGAAGATCGTCGAGCCAGGGCTGTTCGTCCGTCGCGAAGTCCCGCAGCACGTAGCCGTGGACCAGGTCCTTGTGGCCCGGATGACCGATGCCGATCCGCACGCGCCGATATTCGTTGCCGCACAGCGCCGTGATCGACCGGAGGCCGTTATGGCCGGCATTGCCGCCGCCCGTCTTCACCCGCAGCTTGCCGGGCGCGAGATCGAGTTCGTCATGGAAGACGACGGTATCGGCCGGCGTGAGCTTGAAGAAGCGCTGCGCCTCCCCGACCGCCCGGCCGGAATCGTTCATGAAGGTCTCGGGCTTGAGCAGCACGACCTTCTCACCGCCGAGCAATGCCTCGCCCGCCTGACCCTGGAAGCGTCGGCGCCAGGGCTGGGCGGCATGGGCACGGGCGATCGCGTCCACGGCCATGAAGCCGACATTGTGCCGGTTGCCACCGTAGCGGGAACCGGGATTTCCGAGGCCGACGAAGAGCCGCATGGAGAGGCGCAGGTCGGGCCGGGCAAAGCCCGGCGCCGATCAGCCCTCCTTGGCGGCTTCCGATTCCGCCTTGGCGGCTTCGCTGACGGCGGCTTCCTCGGCCTCGACCTCGGCACCGAGACCGGCCGGCGTCGCGATCGTCGCGATGGTGAAGTCGCGGTCGATGGTGGTGGTGACGCCGTCGGGCAACTTCACGCTCGAGATATGGACCGAATCACCGATGTCGAGCCCGGCGAGGTCGACCTCGACCGATTCCGGAATGGCATCGGCCGGGGCTTCGAGCTCGATCGTGTGGCGCACGATGTTGAGCACGCCGCCGCGCTTGATCCCGGGCGCCGTGTCGCCGTTCAGGAAGTGCACGGGCACTTCGACCGTCAGCGTCTGGCCCGCGGTCACGCGCAGGAAGTCGACATGCATCGGCATGTCCTTGACGGGATCGAGGTGATAATCGCGCGGGATGACGCGCGTCTTGCGGCCATCGACGTCGACCTCGAAGATCGTCGTCAGAAAATGTCCGGCGAAGATCAGCCGACGCATCTCGTTGGCGTCGAGCGCCACGGGAGCCGGCGCAGCGCCGCCCCCGTAGATCACCGCCGGTATCTGGCCGCCTCGACGCACGGCCCGGGCGGCCCCCTTGCCGACCCGGTCACGCGCCACGGCCCTGAGTTCCTTCACAGCACTCATGGCATCTCTCCGAAAATTCGAAGGCCGCCCTCGAGGGCGGCCTGTCCGTCGGCTGGCCGGACCTCTCGTCCGGCCACGCACGGCATGCGACCTCCAAGGGTGTCGCTCTGCCCGATGGCGAGGCTATAGACGCAAAGAGCCGGATTAGGCAATTCCCGCCGTCCAGGTCGGCTCAGCGCCTCAAGACCTTGCCGGCCGTCAGGCGACGCTGCTCCCAGCCGGCCCGTTCGAGAAGGGGGGCATCCTCGTCGCGGGCCGGATAGCCGATGCAGAGATAGGCGACGAGCCGCCACGTCTCCGGCACATCGAGCGCGGCCTGCACGATCCCGGGTTCCAGAATGGAGACCCATCCGACGCCGATCCCGGCGGCCCGCGCCGCAAGCCAGAGCGTGTGCACGGCCATTACGGCGGAATAGTCCAGGGTCTCGGGCATGGTGGCCCGGCCGAGGCCGTGACCCTGCAGCGTCTCGCGCTCGGCGAAGATCGCCAGCTGGCAAGGGGCGTCGTCGAGCCCGGCCAGTTTCAGTGCCGCATAGAGCGGTGCGAGATCGGCGGGCTGGGCCGCCAGGGCCGCCTCGTTCGAACGAAAAAAACTATCCCGGATCGCGCGGCGGCGCTCGGCATCGTCGACGACGACGAAGCGCCAGGGTTCGCTGAGCCCAACCGACGGTGCGAGACAGGCGATTCCGATGAGGCGATCGAGCGCGCCGCTCTCGAGCGGTTCGCGCCGGAAGGACCGTACATCCCGGCGCCAGACGAAGAGGTCCTCCAGACGCCGCTGGAAGGCCGCGTCGAAATCGGGAATGTCGCTCATCCCTCGCCTCTCCGCGAGGCCCGGCAGACTGGTGCCGCGGCATCCGTATCAGCGGGTGGCCGAAACGGGAACGGCGCGGGTCTGATCCCGCGCCGTCTCGTCGGGCCCGGCGGAAGCCGGGCCGTCATGGTCTCGCTCAGTAGCGGCGGACGAGAGGGGCCGGCTCGTAGGCCGGGCCCGCCGAGGTGCCGCCGAGCGCCCAGCGCATGCCGAGCTTCACGTCGTGGGATTCCAGGTCCTTGATCTTCAGGCCCTGGTAGACCTGGCCGCAGAGGCAATCGATCACGCCGGTCCGGATGCTGCCGAAGTTGAGGTAGCGATAGGCGAGTTCGAGTTTCACGTTCTGGGTCACGTCATACGAGAGACCCGCGTGAAGGGCCCAGGCGAAATCGCCCTTGTCCTTGTCGCGGAAGGTTCCGCCGCTGACGCCGACCCCGAAGGCCGGGTTGGCATAGACGTTGAGGGTCGAGGTCTCGAAGTTGTTTAGCCAGTGATAGGCGTAGCCGACGCCGCCACCGATGAACGGGGTGATCCCGTGCCAGGTGCCGAGGTCGATATAGGCGTTCGCCAGGAAAACGCCGGCCGAATAATCGCCCTTCGACTTTTCGTTCGAGATGATCAGGTTGCCGAACCCGTCGAAGAACACGTCCCGATCGCGGACCTTGATCCCCGTCGAGAAGCGATATTCACCGGTGATGTCGGCCCGGAACCAGCTGTTGAACTGGTAGCCGACACCGCCGCCGGCGAAGGAGCCCGAACCGAAATCCTCGCCGAAATAGACGGAGGTCGGGAATTCGGGATTCTTGAACTTGGAGCCCTCGTACTTGCTGACGCCGACATCGCCGCGCAGGTACCAGCCGCCCCCGAAATCTTCGGAGATCGACTCAACCGCCGGCATCGGCGGGGGAGGAGGCAGGAGATCAGCCGAACGCGCCGTCGTGATCGACGTCGCGACTGCGAGAAATCCCGCCAGAGTAGCGTAGACTTTCAAGCTGCCCATGGCAGGGTCCCTCAGTTGTTGCGCCGCCGAATCGGTCAGCGGCGCGGCGTTGACTGAGAGACCTTTGCAGAGGAGGGTTAAACGGGACTTAACCTTACCGATTAACCTTCAGTCCGTGCGACGGGGCGGAACTGCCTCGCATGTGCTTGACGGGCTAGGCAGCCGCACGGGTGACGGCGTCCACCACATCGTCCACGACGGAGCTGACGAGCGCGCGATCGTCTCCCTCCGCCATGACCCGGATCACGGGCTCGGTGCCCGACGGCCGGATGACGAGGCGGCCCGCATTGCCGAGCCGGGCGCGCCCAGCCGCGATCGCGACGACGACCGCATCGGCCGCGAGCGGCTGACCCGCCCCGTAGCGCACGTTCCGGAGGATCTGCGGCAGCGGCTCGAAGCAGTGGCAGACCTCGGAGACGGGCTTGTCCAGCCGCTTCACCACGGAGAGGAGCTGCAGCGCCGCGATCAGGCCGTCGCCCGTCGTCATGAAATCGGACAGGATGATGTGTCCGGACTGCTCGCCGCCGAGATTGTAGCCGTGCTCGCGCATATGCTCGAGCACGTAGCGGTCGCCGACCGCCGTCCGGATGAGGTCGAGACCGAGCGTGCCCAGGAAGCGCTCGAGGCCGAGATTGGACATGATGGTCGCGACCACGCCCGGCTGGGTCAGCCGGCCGTCCTGCAGCCAGGAGCGCGCCACGACGGCCATGAGCTGGTCGCCGTCGACGAGCCGGCCCTTCTCGTCCACGATGATGACCCGGTCGGCATCGCCGTCGAGCGCGATGCCGATATCGGCGCGCCGCTCCCTCACCTTTGCGACGAGCGCGCTCGGCGCCGTCGAGCCAACATCGCGGTTGATGTTGAACCCGTCCGGCTCGACCCCGATCGCGATCACGTCGGCGCCGAGTTCCCAGAGCGTCTCGGGAGCCACCTTGTAGGCGGCGCCGTTCGCGCAATCGACGACGACACGCAGGCCTTCGAGATCGAGCTGTCGGGGCAAGGTGCGCTTGGCGAATTCGATGTAGCGCGCATGCACGGATTCGATCCGCTTCGCGCGGCCGAGCGCCTCGGACTTCGCGAGACGCGCGGACAGGTTCGTGTCGAGGAGCTCTTCGATCGCCAACTCGGTCTCATCCGACAGCTTGAAACCGTCAGGCCCGAAGATCTTGATGCCGTTATCCTCATACGGGTTGTGCGAGGCCGAGATCATCACGCCGAGATCGCAGCGCAGCGACCGGGTCAGCATGGCGACCGCAGGAGTCGGCATCGGGCCGAGTTGAAGGACATCCATCCCGACCGAGGTGAAGCCGGCAATGAGCGCGGTCTCGATCATGTAGCCCGACAGCCGCGTGTCCTTGCCGATCACCACCCGATGGCGGTAATTTCCGCGCTGGAACTGCAGCCCGGCTGCCTGGCCAATCTTGAGCGCGAGTTCAGGCGTGATGATCTCGTTCGCCCGGCCGCGGACTCCGTCGGTCCCGAAGTATTTTCTCACATTCGCCCCCTTGGACCTACCCGGCGCCGCTCGGGGCGGCAGGATGTGGGCAGGCGTCATCCTGTAATGCTACTCGGCGCCGGTTCACAGAGCGTCGAAAATCTCGGTTGACGATCTCTGCCTGTCAGCCTCGTCAGCTGATCCGACCTCGTGCCGCGACCGGAATCTCGCCCACGATCATGCCGCCGCGGGTGGCGACGAGACGGTCCATCAGGTTCACGACGACGCAGACATGGTTCGGGACCACCCGGACAACGTCGCCAACCTTGGGCGGTGCGGCGCAGCCGGACAGGTCGAGGAAGCCGTGCTCCTCCGCGAAGGCGTGAATCCGGGCCTCGGGATATTCGAGGATCAGGCCGAACCCGTCGAGCTTGCCGGTATCCGAGGAGAGCGTCTTCGAGCCCGCGTCGAGAATACCCCTGGTCGGCCCGCCCCGGCTCACCACGGTCGCAACGACCGTCAGCGCGCAATCCTCGAGGGTCGCCGCGCCCGCTGCCACCATCATGCGGTCGTTGAAGACGTAGGTGCCGGCCCGATGTTCCGTCGTCCCGTCGATCCTGCCGAGATCGGCGAGATTAGGGGTCCCGCCGGTCGAGACGATGCGGGGCGGCGGCAAGCCAAGATCGCGCGACCCGGCTCCGGCCTCGTCGAGGAAGCGTTGGGTCACGGCAACGCCGCCCTCGGGCGGATAGAGCAGGAAACCCGCGAATTCGAGATGGCCCGCGTCGCGGATCGCTCGGGCGATCTCCACCGCTTCCGGCGCGCTCTCCACGCCTGCCCGCCTGCGACCGGTGTCGCATTCGATCACGACCGGCAGCGTGCGGCCTGCGGATCGGGCGGCGCTCGCGGCCGCCGCCACCGCGACCGGGTTGTCGACGCTCGCGATCGGCTGCGCGCGCTCCATCAGTCGGGCAAGCCGGGCGATCTTCTCGTCGCCGATGATGTTGTAGCTGATCAGGATGTCGGTGAACCCGGCCTCCGCGAAGATCTCGGCTTCGCCGAGCTTCTGGCAGGTGATCCCGGCCGCGCCGGCCTCGCGCTGCATCGCGGCGAAGACGGGGCTCTTGTGGGTCTTGATATGGGGCCGGTTCGCGATGCCGGCCTCGCGGCAGCGACCCTGCAGCCGGGCGATGTTGGCCTCAACCCGGTCGAGATCGACCACGGCGCAGGGCGTGCCGAACTCGCGGGCGACGGTCTGGGCGAGACGACAGGTCGAAAGCGGATCCATTCGGCTGACCTCACAAGCCAAGAATGATCCTGAGCTTTCCGAACGAAAGGACCGTCCCGATCAAAGCTCCGATCGTGGTTACAACCGTTATGATGAAGCCCTTGCTCGGGAGATGAGCGACTCGGGTCTCAAGACGAGCCAGCCTCTGAAGTAAGTCGGTCAGCTCCTTTTCGTTTGGCAGCGAGCGGAAACGCTCGTCCATTCGAACAGACGATGCGGTTAGCGCCTTCGTCTCCGCCTCAACAGCTGCGAGGCGCTCCCGAGCAGACGTATCGCTGAGTTTCGTCTCGATAGTTGAGAGACGCGACTCAAGCACGATCGCGTCAATTGAGAAAGCCGACTCAGGCATGGCAAACCTTAAGCAGCCTCAGCATCAAGGACACGTAGGGCTTCCCGAAGCGCATTTCGCGCTTCATCAATTGCTTTCTTCCGAATGGTGCTCTCAGGTTGATCGCCCGGGCTTGTGATTGGCACGTTGATACTGATAAATGCGTGCGTTGCTTTTCCCACAACAGGCTCACCTTGCCTGATCAGGGCAATCGTCGCCTGATCTTGGATCAGATCGACGTTGATATTGTTGACCTTCATCTCACTCATGCGAGCCGCCTCGTGATCACGCCGCTCAGCCTAACACACAACAGGCGTTCCCAACTATGTTCCGGCTCAGAACGGGCGGCCGACACGCCGCCCCGGTCCGATCGCACTGCGCGCCTCGAGAGAAGCGGGCGACAGCAGCAGTGAATTCGACCCTCACGCCCGCGCCTGGCTCACGAATTTCGAGTTGAGATAGGCCTCGATCGCCTCGGACCCGCCCTCGCTGCCATAGCCCGAATCCTTGACCCCGCCGAACGGGACCTCGGGAAGGGCGAGGCCGTGATGGTTGATCGACACCATGCCGGATTCGATCTGCGAGGCCGCCCGCTCGGCCGTGATCGTGGAGCGGGTATAGGCGTAGGCGGCCAGCCCGTAGGGAAGCCGGTTCGCCTCGTCGAGCGCCTCGTCGTCCTCCGAGAAGCCCCGGATCGCGGCGATCGGCCCAAAAGGCTCCTCGTTCATGATCCGAGCCGTCAGCGGGACATTCGTAAGCACGGTCGGCTCGAAGAAATAGCCTTGGTTCCCGATGCGGCTGCCGCCGGTCCGGATCTCCGCGCCCGCGTCGCGGGCATCCTGAACGAAGCCCTCGATCGCCGTGACGCGGCGATCATGCGCGAGCGGACCCATCCGGGTCTCGGGGTCGAGCCCGTCGCCGACCTTGAGCTTCTTGGAGGCCGCCGTGAACTTCTCGGTGAAATCCTCGAGGATGGATTCATGAACCAGGAACCGCGTCGGAGACACGCAGACCTGACCGGCATTGCGGAACTTGTTCGCGGCCAGCACGCTCGCGGCCTTGCCGACATCGGCGTCTCGGAACACGATCGCGGGGGCGTGGCCGCCGAGTTCCATCGTGACCCGCTTCATGTGCTGCCCGGCGAGTCCGGCGAGTTGTTTGCCGATCGCCGTCGAGCCCGTGAAGGTCACCTTGCGGATGATCGGATGCGGGATCAGGTAGCTCGAAATCTCGGCCGGGCTGCCGAAGACGAGCCCGAGCACGTCGCCCGGAATGCCGGCGTCGAGGTAAGCCTGGATCAGCGCCGCGCAGCTCGCGGGCGTCTCCTCGGGCCCTTTCAGGATCACCGAGCAACCGGTCGCGAGCGACGCCGAGACCTTCCGGACCGCCTGGTTGATCGGAAAATTCCAGGGCGTGAAGGCAGCGACCGGCCCGACCGGCTCGCGGACCACGAACTGCATGACGCCGTCCATGCGGGCCGGAATCACGCGCCCATAGGCGCGGCGTCCCTCCTCGGCGAACCAGTCGATGACGTCGGCGGCGGCCAGCGTCTCGCCCTTGGATTCGGCGAGCGGCTTGCCCTGCTCGATCGTCATGGTGCGGGCGATCCCGTCGGCCCGTTCGCGGAGCAGGTCCGCGGCCTTGCGGAGGATCTTGGACCGCTCGTAGGCCGACACCGTCTTCCAGAGCTTGAACCCGCGATCGGCCGCTGCCAGCGCCTCGTCGAGATCGGCGATGCCGGCCTTCGGCAGCCGGCCGATCTCCTCGGCGGTCGCCGGGTTGATGATCGGGATGGTCTCGCCCGAACGGGCGGCGCGCCATTCTCCGGCGATATGCAGGCGGGTTTCTGGATACATGGTATTTCGCTCCGCTTGGGCTCCGCGGCCGCCCTTGGTCGCGCGCCTGCCTGGGCCTGAGGGCCCGGCCGTCTTCGCTGATTAGCCTATCCTTCTGCGCCGGTCCAAGCGCCAGGGCGCTCAGGCGATGTGCAGCACGCGCACGAGAAGGATGCTGATCGCGACGAGGAAGAGGAGCGATGCCGTCACGGAGGCGACCACCGCCGGCCCGACCTGCCCGAGGACCCGCACGTCCACGCCCAGTCCCAGGGCCGCCATCGAGATCACCGTCAAGAACCGGGCGACGAAGGTCACAGGTCCGACCACCGGATCGGGAATGAGCCCGAGCGAGCGGGCGCCCGCGAGAATCAGGAAGCCGATGATGAACCAGGGCACGAGTCGTCCGAAACCGGGCTTCCTGACCGGCCCCTCCGGCCTCACATCCGCGATGCGGGGCGCCAGGAACGCCATCGCGATCACGACCGGCCCGAGCATCAAGACGCGCACGAGCTTGACGACGGTTCCGACCTGAGTCGCGACCGGGCCGACCGGCACGGTCGCGGCGAGCACCTGCGGCACGGCGTAGACCGTGAGACCGGCGACGACCCCGTATTGCGTCTCGCTCAGCGCCGTCAGCGGGATCAGCAGCGGCAGAGCCAGAACCACGATCACGCCGAGGATCGCCGTGAAGGCGACGGCGGAGGCGACCTCGTCGGATTTGGCGCCGATCACCGGGGCGACGGCCGCGATCGCCGAGTTGCCGCAGATCGCGTTGCCGCAGGCGATCAGCACGGCCATCCGGCGCGGCAAGCCGAGGAGGCGGCTGACCCCGTAGCTCGCCACGATCACGACGGCGACGGTGGCCGCGATCCCGACGAGAAGGCCGAGACCGGCGGACGCGATCAGTCCGAAGGACACCGACGCGCCGAGCAGGAAGACCGCCACCTCCAGCAGCGTCTTCGCCGAATAGGCGATCCCCTCGCGCCACGGCGCAGACGGCATCCAGAAGGTGCGTATCAGCGTCCCGAGCAGGATCGCGAGGACCAGCGCCTCGACATAGGGGTGCCCGAACACGGCCTCCTCCGCGCGCTGAAGCGCGATCGAGAGGAGCGTCACGCCCGTGCAGAGGAGGATGCCCGGGGCGAGACGGGTGGTGGCGCCGGACAGGTTCATGGGCCAGGCCGGCTTATCGGGGTGACTTGTCCGCGTCGAGACGGATCGTCTCCAGGCAACCGCTTCCAGGGTCGATTTTTCCCCCTTGTCGCTCCTCAGCTTGCGCGCCCCTTCCGGCTTGGCTCTGCAATCCTTAGCCTCCGGCTGCCCGTTCCGGCGTCCTCGCCCGGTTCTGCCGGTTCTCGACGAGGTCGTCGACCACGGCCGGGTCGGCCAGCGTCGAGGTGTCGCCGAGTGCGGAAAACTCGCCCTCGGCGATCTTGCGCAGAATGCGCCGCATGATCTTGCCGGAGCGCGTCTTGGGCAGGCCGGGCGCGAACTGGATGAGGTCGGGCGAGGCGATCGGGCCGATTTCCTTTCGCACCCACCCGACGAGTTCCTTGCGGAGTTCGTCGGAGGACTCCTCGCCGGCCATCAAGGTCACGTAGGCGTAGATGCCCTGGCCCTTGATGTCGTGCGGGTAGCCGACGACGGCCGCCTCGGACACCTTGGGATGGGCGACGAGGGCCGATTCCACCTCGGCCGTGCCCATGCGATGGCCCGAGACGTTGATCACGTCGTCGACCCGGCCGGTGATCCAATAATAGCCGTCGGCGTCGCGCCGGCAGCCGTCGCCGGTGAAATACTTGCCGGGATAGGCCGAGAAATACGTCTCGACGAAGCGCTGGTGGTCACCGAAGACGGTGCGCATCTGGCCGGGCCAGCTCTCCGCGATGACGAGATTGCCCTGGCCGGCGCCCTCCAGCACCTGACCCTCCGCGTCCACGATCTGCGGCACGATGCCGAAGAAGGGCCGGGTCGCCGAGCCCGGCTTCAGCCGCGTGGCGCCCGGAAGCGGCGTGATCATGATGCCGCCGGTCTCGGTCTGCCACCAGGTATCGACGATCGGGCAGCGGCCGTTGCCGACCACCCGATGATACCATTCCCAGGCCTCCGGATTGATCGGCTCGCCGACCGAGCCGAGGAGCCGGAGCGAGGCCCGCGAGGTCCGTCGCACAGGCACCTCGCCCGCGCCCATCAGGGCCCGGATAGCGGTCGGAGCGGTGTAGAAGATGTTGACCTTGTGCTTGTCGATCACCTCCCAGAAGCGGGAGACGGACGGGTAGGTCGGGATGCCCTCGAACATCAGCGTGGTCGCGCCGTTCGCGAGCGGCCCGTAGAGGATGTAGCTGTGGCCCGTGACCCAGCCCACATCGGCCGTGCACCAGTAGATGTCTCCGTCGTGATAATCGAAGACGTATTGATGCGTCATCGAGGCATAGACGAGATAGCCGCCGGTCGTGTGCAGCACGCCCTTCGGCTTCCCGGTCGAGCCCGAGGTGTAGAGGATGAAGAGCGGGTCCTCCGCGTTCATCGGCTCGCACGGGCATTCGTCCGTGACCTGCTCGGCCGCCTCGTCGAGATAGACGTCCCGGCCCGGCACCATCTCGACCGCACCGCCGGTCCGGCGCACGACCACGACGTGGTCGACCTCGCCCACCTTGGCGATGGCGGCATCGACATTGGCCTTGAGCGGCACGGCGCGGCCGCCCCGCAGTCCCTCGTCGGCCGTGATCACCATGCGGGAGCCGCAGCCCTGGATGCGGTCGGCCAGCGAATCCGGCGAGAAGCCGCCGAAGACCACCGAATGCACCGCGCCGAGCCGTGCGCAGGCCAGCATCGCGTAGGCGGCCTCGGGGACCATCGGCATGTAGATCGTGACGGTCGAGCCCTTCTCGACGCCGCGATTGCGGAGCACGTTCGCCATCCGGCACACCTCCGCATGCAGCTCGCGGTAGGTGATGCGCTTCGACTCGGACGGGTCGTCGCCCTCCCAGATGATCGCAACCTGGTCGCCGCGCTCCTCGAGATGCCGGTCGATGCAATTATGGGCGACGTTCGTGACACCATCCTCGAACCAGCCGATCGAGACCTCGCCCATCTCGGATAAGGGGCCGCCGAAGGAGGTGTTCTTCACCGTCGTGTAGGTCTCGAACCACTCGATGCGGTTGCCGTGCTCGAACCAGAACGCCTCGGGATCCGCAACCGAGGCCTCGTACATGGCCCGGTAGGTGGCATCGTCGACATAGGCGCGGGCGGCCCATTCGGGTGTCACCTCGTGCACATTCTGGCTATGGGTTGGGGTGTCCACCTGAGCCCTCCCTGTCCTGATCTCGGCCGTTCAACGGCTGCATTGCCGAGGGTGTACGAAAGCGGCTACCGACCGGCAAGGAGCGCCGCTTTCGACTTTGGCCTCCATCTCGACATCGCCGTAAGTGGCGCTCGATTTGCACGGCCAGCCATCATGCTCGATTTCCGATCCGACCGCGTCCTCTCCGACCTCCGTGAACTCGCCCGCTTCGGCGCCTACGAGACCGGCGTGCACCGTCCGACCTTCTCGGAGGAGGACATCGCGGCCCGGCGCTGGTTCGCCGCGAAGCTGACGGAGGCCGGGCTCGAGAGCTCGATCGACGGGATCGGCAATGTCTACGGCCTGTCGCCCGGACCGGGTCCGAAGATGCTGACCGGCTCGCATCTCGAGAGCCAGAATCATGCGGGCTGGCTCGACGGGGCGCTCGGCATGGTCTTCGCCCTCGAGGCCGCCCGCGCGATCGGCCGCGGCGTCGACGTCGCCGCCTGGTGTGACGAGGAGGGCCATTTCGGCTCTTTCATCGGCTCGCGCTCCTATACGGGCCTGCTCGACGAGGCGGAGATCGACGGGCTCGCGAACCGCTACGACGGCACGCCGCTCCGGGAGGCGCTCGCCCGGGCCGGGCTCGCCGGGGTTCCGCGCCGGCAGGTCGAGCCCGGACGGTACAGGGGCTTCGTCGAGGCGCATATCGAGCAGGGCGCCACGCTCGAAGGATCGGGACTGAAGATCGGCGTGGTGACGGCCATCGTCGCGATCTGGCAATTCCGCATCACGGCCGTTGGCGAGCAGAACCACGCCGGCACGACCTCGATGGCGCGCCGGCGCGATGCCGGACTCGCGCTCGTGCGGCTTCTCGGCGAGATCGACCGCCGCTTCCCGGAGATCGCCGGGCCGGCGACCGTCTGGACCACCGGGCGGATCACGCTGGAGCCGGGCGCCCCCTCGATTATCCCGGGCCGGGCCTCGCTCCTGTTCCAGTTCCGCGATGCCGATCCGGCGACGCTGGACCGGCTGGAGGCGGAGCTTCACCGGCTGGTCGCGGCCGCGAACGAGGCCGGTGCCTGCCCGATCGAGATCGAGATCCTGGGTCAGAGCCGGCCGGCCCTGATGGACGAGACGCTGCAGGGCCTGATCGACGGGGCTGCCAACGCCGTGCAGCCCGGTTGCGCCCTCCGCATGCCGAGCGGGGCCGGTCACGATGCGCAATATCTCGCCCGCGTGATGCCGGCCGCGATGCTGTTCGTGCCGTCGATCGGTGGGATCAGCCACCATTGGTCCGAGAACACGTCCGACGACGACATCGCCCTCGGGGCGCGGGTCTATTGCGAGGCGGTCGCGGCCGCGCTCGACGCCGGATAGGCTATCTCAACAGCCCTTGCAGATGCCCTTGCTGATCTGACGGTCGAGTTCGCGGCTCTTCCGGTCGAGCTCGGGCGTGAGCCCACTTCGGTTGTCGATCGGGGCATTGGGGGCGACGGCGGCGCCCGGCGGCTTCGTCTGGCCGGTGGCGGTCACGTTCCGGCCGGCCCCGCCGACGGGAGAAGGCGTTGGCCCCGCCGTCGAGGGCGAGCGGGCATCGACCCCGGAGGGTGCAGTCTGGCCTGTGGCGGCTGCGCTCGCGAGGCAGGCGGCGGCCACGATGATGGGAAGAAGGCGCATGAAGAGGCTCCGGTTGGGCTGAGAACGCGCGGAGGCGACGGCGGTTGCCTCCGCGTCGCGCGCCCTCTCAGGCGAGGCCGCCGACGATGAAGCCGATGACGAGCAGGACCACGAGCCAATGGCCGCCGTCGATCAGGCTCAGTTCCGGTTTCGCGGCCGTGTAGGCGTGGTTCACGCCGAGCGTGGTGGCCACGAAGCCGACCCAGGCCATGATGCCGATCGACATGCCGCCGGCCGCGCTCGTCATGCCGAGACGCGCCACCAGGATCGCGACCACCGTCGCCATCACGAGTTCGGCCGCGAAGGACAGGGCGAAGGGAAGGGGAGACGGCTTACCGGTCGCCCCGACGAGTTCGGCCCTGGTCTTGCCGAGCGCCCCGAGCCACGTCTCCGAGAAGACGCTGTACCAGACCGCTCCGAGGAGCCATGCCGCAACGGCCGCGATCGGGATCGAGAGGGTGCTCGCGAGACCTGACATCCTGTCCTCCTCCTGCCTATGACGCGTTAGAGGCCGCCGAGCTTGCGGACGACCCGCCATTCCTCGTCCGTGACAGGCTGGACGGAGAGCCTCGAATTCCGGATCAGCGCCATGTCGGCGAGTTCGGGCTGGGTCTTGACCATCTCGAGCGTGACGGGCTCGGCGAGCGGCTCGACCGCCTTCAGGTCGACCATGCCGAAGCGGCCGGTGGCATCGGACGGATCCGGGTAATAGGTCCGGATCACCTCGACGATGCCGACGACGGCCTTGCCCTCGTTCGAATGGTAGAAGAAGCCCTGCTCGCCGACCTCCATGGCCATGAGATGCAGCTTGGCGGAATGGTTGCGGACGCCGTTCCAGGGCGTGCCGGCAGCGCCGGCCGCGACCTGCCGGTCCCACGACCAGGACGACGGCTCCGACTTGAACAGCCAATGCGGCACGAAGGTCTCCCGCTCCCGAGCGAAGCATGCATCTTTCCGGTCGCGGCTCAACGCCCGGCGTCAGACTTCGGACCGAAGCGGTCGGGTCATCAAGGCCGCGAAGGCCTCGTCCACCGAGAGCTGCCCGGAGAGCATGGCCGCGACGGCTTCCGCTATCGGCATCTCGACCCCGCTCGCGCGCGCGAGCCCGATGAGGGCGTCGGCCGTGAACACGCCCTCCGCGAGCCGGCCGCCGCCGGCCGCCGCCGGCGCAAGACCCCGGCCGAGGTCGATCCCGAAGGCGAAATTCCGGGACTGCGCCGAGCCGCAGGTGAGGACGAGATCGCCGAGGCCTGAGAGGCCCATCAGCGTCTCGGGCCGTCCGCCGAGCGCGGCAGCGAAGCGCATGAGTTCGGCGAAGCCGCGCGCCACGAGCGCCGCCCGGGCGCTCTCGCCGAGGCCGCGACCCGCGACGATCCCGGCCGCGATGGCCAGTACGTTCTTGGCCGCGCCGCCGATCTCGACACCGCGCAGGTCGGAGCCGTGATAGACCCGGAGGGACGGGCCGGAGAGGGACGCGGCGAGCTGGGCGGCGAGCACGGCATCCCGGCAGGCGAGCGTCACGGCGGTGGGGAGCCCGCGGGCGACATCGGGAGCGAAGCTCGGCCCGGACAGGATTCCGACCGGCTCTCCGGGGCGCATCTCCGCCACCACCTCGCTCATGAAGAGCCCCGTCCCGCGTTCGATACCCTTGGCGCAGCCGACCAGCGGCGAACCGGGTCGAAGCCGGGACTCGATCTCGCCGCAGACCTGTCGGACGACCTGGGCCGGAACGACCAGGAGGGTGGCGTCCGCCTCTCCCAGGCGGGTCGCGTCCGCGGTCGGTTCCACGCTCGGGTGAAGGAGAATGCCCGGGAGGCGGCGCGCGTTCTCCCGCGACGCCGCGAGCGCGGCTGCCATCTCCGGGTCACGCATCCACAGGAGGACGCGACGTCCGGCCAGAGCCGCGGCATTCGCAAGTGCGGTACCCCATGCACCGGCCCCGACCACTGCGACAGTGTCCAGGGTCCTCACGAGGGCCCAGCCTCCCGGACCGGGACAGCCTTGCCCCGCAACGCGAGCGAGCGCCGGTTCAGGGCCGCGAGATCGGCCGTTCCGGTCAGCACCGCCTCGCCGATGGCAACGGCCTCGGCGAGCCGGTCCGGGGCAATATGGCGCCAGGCCGGGGGCGGCACGACCTCGCGCCAGGGCCGCCCGCAGGCATTGTCGAGGAGGATGCGGGCGAAGCAATGGTCGAGGGCGACGGGCCAGTCCCGCCGGCCCCGCGCGGCCTCGGGCAGGACCTCGCCGACGAGGCTTCGCCAGCGCGCCCGGAGTTCGGCCTCGGCGCTCACGGCTGTGCCGCGCCGGCCCTGTCGAGTTCGGCGAGCGGCCAGCGCGCCCGGGCCGGGGCCGTCATGTCGTCGACAAGGCCGAGTCGGAGGCGTTCGATCCCGGCCCAGGCGATGATGGCGCCGTTGTCGCCGCAGAGCGCGAGCGGCGGCACGACGAGCCGCAGCCCGGCCTCGGCCCCAAGCCGCGCCAGCGCCCGCCGAATCGGGCCGTTCGCCGCCACGCCGCCGGCCGCGACGAGCGCGGTCGGATGGCCGACGCTCTCGCGAAAGGCCCGCAAGGCGACGCGGGTGCGGTCCACCACGGTGTCGACGACCGCAGCCTGGAAGCTCGCGCAAAGGTCGGCGACGTCGGTCCGGGTCAGGGGCGCGACGCGCTCCGCCTCGAGCCGGAGCGCCGTCTTGAGGCCCGAGAAGGAGAAGTCTGGACGCGGGCGCCCGAGCATCGGCCGCGGCAGGGCGAAGCGCTCGGGATCGCCGCGCTCGGCCTCGCGCTCCACCTCGGGGCCGCCCGGATAGGCGAGGCCGAGCAGCTTCGCGACCTTGTCGAAGGCCTCGCCCAGCGCGTCGTCGACGGTGGTGCCGAGCCGCAGATGATCGCCGACGCCCCGCACCGCGACGAGCTGGGTGTGGCCGCCGGAAGCAAGGAGGAGGAGGTAGGGGAAGCCGACGCCGTCGGTAAGGCGCGGCGTGAGAGCGTGTGCCTCCAGGTGGTTGATCGCCAGCAGCGGCTTTCGGGCGACGAGCGCCAGGGCCTTGGCCGTCGTGAGACCGACGAGAACGCCGCCGATGAGACCCGGGCCGGCGGCGGCTGCGATCCCGTCGAGCTCCGCCAGCGTCATACCGGCCCGCTCCAACGCCCGGACGATGATGCCGTCGATGACCTCGACATGGGCCCGGGCGGCGATCTCGGGGACGACGCCGCCATAGGCCGCGTGTTCCGCATGCTGGCTCCGGACCTCGTTCGAGAGGATCTGCCCACGCCCATCCTCGCCGAGCGCCACGACGGACGCGGCGGTCTCGTCGCAGGTCGTCTCGAGGCCGAGGACACGGAGAGGCGGCGGCATGGTTGGGGCCCGGGCGATTCGCAGCTTCGCCCCTTCGCAGGAGAGGGTCCTCCGCCTATACGGTGCGGGCCGATGGCTGGAAAGCTTGCCGGCCCGCCTGGAAGCTGGAGCCTTCCGCGGGAGGCGTCGTGACGGAGTCTCGGATGCGGGTCCTGGTCACCCGACCGCAAGCCCAGGCTCGGCATAGCATCCGGCGCCTGGAGGAACTCGGCCACACCGCCCTAACCGCGCCCATGCTGGCGATCGAGCCGACCGGAACCGAGCCGCCGGACGTGGACCCCGCGGCCCTCATCCTCACGAGCGCGAATGCGGTTCCGGCCGCCATGGCCTGGCATGGCCGCTTCGGCCGCCTCCCGGTCTTCGCAGTCGGGCCCCGCACCGCCCGGGCCCTTCAAGAAGGCGGCTTCGACCGTGTCATCTCTTCCGCGGAAGGCGACGGCCTCGGTCTCGCCCGGCTGATCAGCGGCCAAGTCAGAGCCGGCGCCACATTGCTGCATCTCGCCGGACGCGACCGGCATACCGAACCGGATCGCTCTCTCGAGGCGGCCGGCTACGCCGTTACGACCTGGGAGGTCTACGCGGCCGAGGCCGCCGAAACGTTGCCCGAGCCGGTGATCGCTGGCCTGGATGCCGGAGAGGTCGACGCGGTGCTGCATTACTCGCGGCGGAGCGCCGAAACGCTGGTCACACTCGCGCAGACCTATGGCCTGTCGGAGGCGCTCCTCGGGGCCGCGCAGATCTGCATCTCGGCGGAGGCAGCGCGCGGTCTCTCCGAGCTCGGTCCCGCCCGGATCGCGATCGCGAACGAGCCGACCGAGGATGCGATCTTCGAGGCGCTTGAGGGCCTCGCTGCCGATGCGGCGTCGCGTCGGGCTCGCGCGCCGGCCCGACCGAATGCTAGACAAGGAACGATTCCGACGATCCCCCCGTTGCGAAACGTCAAGAACGATCGGCCACGATGAGCGAGACGCGACGACCCGACCCTCTCCGCCGAGAGCCGCCGACCATCGACCTGCCGGAAGGGCAGTTCCGCCGCTCGGACGCGCCGAGGGCGGCCGAGGCCGGTGCTGCCCCAGGCAATCCGGACCCGAAAGGGGCGCCGGGGGAAGGCGCGGGTGCGATCCGGCCGGTCTCATCAGCCGCCGGCGGCGAACCGGCTCCGAAGAAGACCGCGGAGGGCGGAGCCGGAGGTCCGAAGGCACCGGCGGGCACCGGAGCCTCGTCCACGAAGCCCGACGCCCTCAAGCCCGGGCCGGTCGCCCCGAGCGCGACCGCGCCGAAGCCGACCGGCGGATCCGGCATTCCGGCCGCGGGCGCGTCGTCCGTCGCGACGTCGGGAGCCGGCGCGAAAATCACCCCGACGCCGCCGCAAAGCTCCGCGGCGAAGAGCGCGGCCTCCACCTCTTCGGCCGTGGTCGGCGCCGCGTCCGCGAGTGCTTCCTCAGCCTCCGACCGGCCCGCTTCGACGCCACCCGGCTCGGCCAAGGTTTCGACGGCTCCGTCCGGAATACCCGAGGCAAGCGCGGCAGCACCCGCCGCAGCGTCGGCGGGTTCGAAGCCTTCCGGCACAGGGAGTGGACCGGGCGCGACGCCGAGCGGAGCCCCAAGCTCCGCCAGCGGGGCCACCGGACCCGTGGCGGGCGCCGCCCCGGCAGGCCGGAAGCCGGACCCCATCCAGACTTCGACCCCTGAAAAGACCCCCGCACGGGGAGCCGGCGGCCTGGTCTCGGCCGGGCTGATCGGCGGCCTCGTCGGGGCCGGGCTCTCGCTCGGCGCACAGCATTATCTCCTGCCCGCTCGGCAGGACGATGCCGTGGCGGCGCGGGTCGCGGCGCTGGAAAGCCGGGTGGCGGCCCTGCCCACTGGAACGACGGCAGCCGGCCCGTCTCCGCTCGAGCCGAGGCTCGCGGCGGTGGAGAGCGGCCTCCGCCAGGCGGCCGAAGATGCGCGGGCGGCCCGGGCCGTTGCGGATGCGGCCTCGAAACAGGTTGGCGAAGCTCTGAACCGTCCGGCCGCCGCCGGAGCAAGCGCCGCGCCGGACACCTCCCTCCGCGACACCGTCGCGGCGCTGACGCGGCGGCTCGACGAAAGCGCCGAACAGGCCCGCGGCAATGCCGCCGCCCTCGGCCAGTTCGGGACGAAGCTCGACGGCGTCGACGGGCGTCTCGGCGAGGCCGTCGCCAAGGGGACCGAGGCCTTCCAGGGCCTGCAGCGGGGGGTCGGCGCGGTCCAGGCGGACGTCCAGGCCCTGAAGACCGGCACCGGGGCCCTCGATGCCCGCTCGGCCGAGGCCGAAAAGCGGCTCGCCGCCCTGTCGGGCGATCTCGGGCGCGTGTCCGGCGACCTCGCCAAGCTGTCGCCCGCGGCGGTCCAGGCGGGCCTCCGGGTCGTGGTCTCCGGCCGGCTGGATGAGGCGCTCCGGAGCGGCGCGCCGCTCGGAGCCGTCCTAGCCTCGCTGGGCCGCCTCGGGGCGGACGAGGCCGCGCTCGCGGCGCTGAGGCCCTTCACCGACGCACCGGCCCCCTCCTCCGACACTCTGGCCGCCGAGTTCAAGCCGCTCGCCGAGAGGATGACCGCCGTCCCGCAGGGACCCGCCGCGACTTGGTGGGACCGGGTGCGGCGCGTCTTCGAGCGGGTCGTGACCGTCCGAGCTGTCGGCGACGGAAGCGGCAGCGACCTGCCGGGCCTCGTCGCCCGGATCGAGGCCTCGCTCGCCCGCGGGTCGCTCGCACCAGCGGCTGCAGCCTGGGAGCAACTGCCGAACGAGGCGAAGGCCATGTCCTCCGACTGGGGCTCTCGGCTGAAGACTCGGGTGGCGGCCGATCAGGCCGCGAAGAGCATCTCCAGCGCCGCCCTCGCCTCGCTCGATACCGCGACCGCCCGATGAGACGCGGCGGGCGTGGACTTCGGTTCGCCCGCAGCCTCATGTGTCCCCTTTAACGGGCGACCGGAGCCCGCCTCCGTCGCCCGCCCGCCTTTCCAGGAGCCCCAACCGCCATGTGGCGCGCCCTCGTCTTCCTCGGCCTGATCTGCCTCGCGGCCTATGGCGCGGTGTGGCTGGCGAACAATCCCGAAACGATCGCGGTCACCTGGGCCGGACGGGAATATTCGTCCTCTCTCGCCGTCGGAGTGGTTGGTCTGCTCGCGGCCGCGATCCTGCTCTCCCTCATCCTCGGCGCGATCCGCTACGTCTTCACCCTCCCGACCACGGTCGGGCGGGCTCGCAAGCGGCGCCGGCAGTCGAAGGGCTATTCCTCGCTCTCCCGGGGCATCGTGGCCGTGGGCGCGGGCGACATCACGGCCGCACGCCGCCATGCCTCGGAGGCGGAAAAGCTGCTCGGCAACGACCCGCTGGCGCTCCTCCTCAAGGCGCAGGCGGCACAGGCCTCAGGCAACCGCGAGGCCGCCGAGGCGACCTTCCGGGATATGTCGGAGAAGCCCGAGACCCGCATCCTCGGCCTGCGCGGCCTCTATCTCGAGGCCCGTCGCCGCGGCGATCTCGAGGCGGCCCGCCGCCATGCCGAGGAGGCGGCCCGGATCGCGCCCGCGATCGGCTGGGCGAGCGACGCCGTGCTCGAAGGCCTGTCGACCGACGGCGACTGGACCGGCGCGGTCCGCATGGTCGAGCGCCGCACCTCGCTCGGACTCGTCGACCGGACGACGTCGCGCCGGCAGCGGGCCGTGCTGCTCACCGCCGAGGCCATGGCCAAGGAGGCGCGGGACCCCGATGGTGCGCTCGCCTCCGCCCAGCAGGCCGTGAAGCTTGCGCCTGACCTCGTTCCGGCAGCCGGGCTCGCGGCCCGGCTCCTGTCCCGCCGCGGCGACCTCAAGCGCGCCGCGAAGACGATCGAGACCGCCTGGACGGCGATGCCGCATCCGGAGCTCGCCGCCGCCTATCTCAACCTGCGGCCGGGCGATTCCGCCACGGACCGGCTGCACCGGGCCGAGACGCTGGCGAGGCTGTCGAGCTGGTCGGGCGAGTCGCGCTTCGCCATCGCCCGGGCCGCGATCGAATCCCGCGAATTGCCCCGCGCCCGCGAGGTTCTGCGCCCGCTCCTCGAGGACGAGGGCCGACCGACGGTCCGGCTCTGCATGATGATGGCCGAGATCGAAGGCCGCGGCGGCAATTCGGGCGGAGCCCGCGAATGGCTGGCCCGCGCCGCCCGTGCGCCGCGCGACAAGGCCTGGATCGCCGACGGCCTCGTCTCCGAGACCTGGGCACCCGTGTCGCCCGTCACGGGTCGCCTCGACGCGTTCCGCTGGGAGACGCCGGCCGAAACACTCGGTGCCTCGATGGAGCGGGACGAGATCACCTTCGATCCGCCCGAACCGGATGCACCCGAGGACCTGCCCGCGCTGAAGCTCGCGCGGCCTACGCGCGGCTCCGGGCCGCGCGGGGCGGAGACTCGGTCCGGGGAAGTTGCTGCCGGAGCGCGGCCTGAGGTCGTCGAACCGCCTACCGCGGGCGGCTCCGAACAGGGCGGGACCGCCTCGCCCGTCTCTGTTGCGAGCGCTCCGCAGCCGGAAAGCGAGGCGGCCAAGCCATCCGCTATCGGAGTGGCTCCGTCCACCGCGCAGCCCGACGGCTCGGCGGCGACGACCGATGCGGCGAAGCCGTCATCCGCATTGGCGACCGCGCCGAAGATGCCCGAAAGCGCCTCGCGTGGAGGATCGAAGCCGGTGGTTTCCGCGTCGCGGCAGGGAGACGAGGCGCCCGGACCCGAGACCCCGAAGGACCCGGCCCCTTCGTCCAGCGCCGGACCGTCCCGCGGCGCGGCGCCGTCCAGGCTGGAGCCGGCCAAACCCGAGGCACCCGCGATACCGGAGCGGCCCTCGGCGGGATCCAACGCCGCCAGAACCTCCGCGCCGAACGGGTCAAATCAGGCCGCTCGCGGCGCCTCGCGAGAGCCCGAGCCGGTGATCTTCCCGGTCCCGCGCGCTCCGGATGATCCGGGACTGGAAGGCGGCACGGATCGTCGGCAGCGGTTCAGGTTGCGTGTGTAAGGGATCGATACCGACCTGCGCGGCAATGAGGTGAAGACATGATCACGGCATCGATTCGCGGTCTCGCTCTCGCGACGGCTCTCCTCACGGCAGGCCTCGTTTCGGCCCAGGCACCACAGACCAGCACTCCGGCCTCGCCGGCGACCCGGCCCGCTACGACGGTTCCCGCTCCGGCGGCTGCGCCGGCCACCACGCCGGCCGCGAAGCTGATCGACCTCAACTCCGCCACCAAGGAAGAGCTGGACGTCCTCCCGGGGATCGGGCCGGTTCGGGCCGAGGCGATCATCAAGGGCAGGCCCTACAAGGGCAAGGACGAGCTGACCCGGCGCAAGATCCTGCCCCAGAACGTCTATGACGCGATCAAGGACCGCATCATCGCCCGGCAGGCCTGACCCGAGCCGCCGGCCGGTTCGCCGCGCCGGCGCGGAGCAGCGACCTGGCGCGACTGGACAGCGCTCGCGGCCGGGCCGTAGAAGCCCGGACGCTCTCCAGCCGACAGCAGATCATGACCGTTCGCCTGCACCGGGGCGACCTGCCCGCCGATTACGAGCCGGGCCGGTCGATCGCGATCGATACCGAGACGCTCGGCCTTCAGCCGCTCCGCGACCGGCTCTGCGTCGTGCAGATCTCGCGGGGCGACGGCACAGCGGACGTCGTCCAGATCGGACGGAGCGAGGACGCCCCGAATCTCAGGCGCGTGCTCGGGGACCCGGCGATCCTCAAGATCTTCCACTTCGCCCGGTTCGATCTCGCCGTGCTCCTGCACCGTTTCGGGGTGATGCCCGACCCCATCTATTGCACCAAGATCGCCTCGAAGCTCGTCCGGACCTACACCGACCGCCACGGGCTGAAGGATCTCGTTCGCGAGCTTCTCGGGATCGATCTCTCGAAGGCCCAGCAATCCTCCGATTGGGGCGCGGAGACCCTGTCCCAGGCGCAGCTCGACTACGCCGCCTCCGACGTCCTTCACCTGCACGCTCTCGTCGTGCGGCTTGACACCATGCTGGCCCGGGAGGGCCGGACCGGACTGGCCGCGGACAGCTTCGGCTATCTGCCGACCCGCGCCCGGCTCGACCTCCTCGGCTGGGCCGAACAGGACATCTTCGCGCATAGTTGACGAGGCCCGCGGCCTCTGTCCAATGGCGACGGTCACAACTTCGCCATGGCGCCGCGCGACGAGCAGGTGTCATCAATCGACGGGACTTCCCGGTGAGCGGCTCGCGGTCGGCCTTCGCGTCTCAGGATCTGACCTCGCCGGGCTCGCCCCGGAGCCGCTCCTTCGCGGCCGCGCGACGCCATTCGGTCATGGTCCGGTTCCTGAAAATCGCCATTCCCGTCGGGTCGGTCGTGGTCGTCGGCGCCGTGGCCCTCGGGAGCATCTTCAACCCCTTCAGCCGCATTTCAGGCCTCACGCTTGGACCCGTCTCCATGCAGGGCTCCAAGATCGCGATGGAGAGCCCGCGCCTGACCGGCTTCCGCAAGGACAATCGGCCCTATGAGGTGACCGCGACCGCGGCCTTCCAGGACGTCCGCAAGCCGAACGTGATCGAATTGCAAGACATGAAGGCGAAGCTCGCCGTCGACGATTCGGGCGGGATGGCCAATCTCGTGTCGAAGGCCGGTATCTTCGACACGTCGAAGGAGCATCTCGACCTTTCCGACAGCATCCGGATCTGGACCGAGAAGGGCGAAGAGATCCTGATGCGATCGGCCTCGGTCGACTTCAAGACCGGAAGCGCCGTCTCGCGGGAGCCGGTGAAGATCACGACCCCGACGATGCAGATCGAGGCCGAGGGGCTCGAGATGTCGGAAAACGGCAAGACGCTCGTCTTCGCCGGACGCGTCCGGGCGAAGCTGATCCCCGGGCCCGATCAGGCGAGCCGAGCGGCCCGGACAGCCGCCCCGAACACCGCCCCCTCGAAGATCACCCAGGCCGAGGCGGGCGCACGCCCATGAATGGGGCAAAGTCGGCCGGCGGCGCTGCGTCGGCCGCCTCGCGCCTTGCGCTTGCGGTCGCGCTCACGATGAGCGCCGCGGCAGCGGCCGCCGCCCCCAATCCGAGCGGGACGCAGAGCAAGACGGCGCGCGGTCTCGGGGATGTCGGCTCGTCCAGGGACCCGATCGCGATCGACGCCGACCGGCTCGACGTCTTCGACAAGGAAGGCCGGGCGGTCTTTACCGGCAACGTGATCGCCGTGCAGGGCGAGACCACGATGAAATGCACGACGATGAACGTGTTCTACGAGGCGAACCGGGGTGCGGGAGCCGCGACGGGCGCGGGAGCCGCGACCGGCGCGGGAGCCGCGACCGGCGGCCAGCCCCGCACGCCCGCGCCGTCGGGCGGCTCCTTCGGCAACGACAGCGCGATCCGTAAGATCGAGTGCCGCGGCCCGGTCACGATCACGACGAAGACGCAGACGGCCACCGGCGATCGCGCCGAGTTCGACCGCATCGTGAACAAGGTGTTCCTGATCGGCAACGCGGCCCTGAGCGACGGCCCGAACGTGACCCGCGGCGAGCGCGTCGCCTACGACCTCAATACCGGGGTCGCCAACGTCGAGGGCGGACGCGTGCGGGCCTTGATCGTGCCAGGTAGCGACAAGGATAAGGACAAGGGCAGGGACGCCAAGCCCAAGCGCGAGCCGCGCTGACCCGCCTGCGATTGCGCGGCGACCGGGCGAGGCCTATCCCGTCCGCCGAACCCTGCCCGGACCCTTCTCCGTGAAATTCTTCTCCCGAGGCCGCTCCGCGCCGGAGACCGCCGACGATGGCCTCGCCGCGACCGCGCAGGCGGGCCCGCCTGCCGATGGCCCGGTCCGCTCGCGGGGCCTGTTCGGCCGCCGCGCGGAGAAGCGAGAGGCCGCGAATTTCGGGGGCCCGGGGATCCTGGCCGTCTGGGGCCTCGAGAAGAGCTACCGGGGCCGCAAGGTCGTGAACGAGGCATCGCTCGGGTTGCGACGGGGCGAGGCGGTGGGGCTGCTCGGGCCGAACGGGGCCGGCAAGACCACGATCTTCTACATGATCACGGGACTCGTCGGGGCCGATCGCGGCCGGATCAGCCTCGACGGCCACGACATCACGGGCCTGCCGATGTATCGCCGCGCCCGGCTCGGGATCGGATACCTGCCGCAGGAGGCCTCGATCTTTCGCGGCCTCGACGTCGAGGACAACATCCGGGGCGTGCTCGAGGTGGTCGAGCCGAACCGGAAGGAGCGCGAGCGCAAGCTCGAGCAACTACTCGAGGAATTCGACATCGCCCGCCTGAGGAAATCGCCGTCGATCGCGCTCTCCGGCGGCGAGCGGCGTCGCTGCGAGATCGCCCGGGCGCTGGCCGGCCAGCCCTCCTTCATGCTCCTCGACGAACCCTTCGCCGGCATCGACCCGATCGCGGTCGGGGACATCCAGAATCTCGTCCACCACCTGAAGGCGCGCGGCATCGGCGTGCTCATCACCGACCACAATGTGCGCGAGACGCTGGCCCTCACCGACCGCGCCTACATCATCCATTCCGGGCGCGTGCTGACCGAAGGGACGCCGCAGGAGATCATCGCCAACGAGGAGGTCCGCCGCCTCTATCTCGGCGCCGATTTCCGGATGTAGAACCGGCGGCCATGACAGGCCCGGCGCCCCTTGCTAAGCGACGGGCCGAGCAATGCAGAAGGCCGCCCATGACCACGACCGACCTCGAGACGACGATCGATGCCGCCTGGGAGAACCGGGCCGAGATCGGCATCTCAACGCAGGGCGCGGTTCGCGAGGCGGTCGAGCAGGTGCTCGACCTCCTCGACCGGGGCGAGGCCCGAGTCGCCGCGAAAAGCGATGGCGGGTGGCAGGTCCACCAATGGCTGAAGAAGGCCGTGCTCCTGTCCTTCCGGCTCACCGACATGGGCCCGATCCCGGGGGGGCCTGGCGGCGCCACCTGGTGGGACAAGGTGCCGTCGAAATTCGAGGACTGGGGCGAGAACCGCTTCCGGGCCGCAGGCTTCCGGGCGGTGCCGAACTGCATCGTGCGGCGGGGCGCCTATATCGCCCCGAACGTCGTCCTAATGCCGTCCTTCGTCAATCTCGGAGCCTATGTCGACGAGGGCACGATGGTCGACACCTGGGCGACCGTCGGTTCCTGCGCGCAGATCGGGAAAAATTGCCACATTTCGGGCGGCGCCGGCATCGGGGGCGTGCTCGAGCCGCTCCAGGCCAATCCGGTGGTGATCGAGGACCATTGCTTCATCGGCGCCCGCTCCGAGGTGGCCGAGGGCGTGCATGTCGGCGAGGGCTCGGTCCTGTCGATGGGCGTCTATCTCGGCGCCTCGACCAAGATCGTCGACCGCGCGACGGGCGAGGTCTTCATGGGCCGCGTGCCGCCCTATTCGGTCGTGGTGCCGGGCGCCCTCCCGGGCAGGCCCCTGCCGGACGGCTCTCCCGGTCCCTCGCTCTATTGCGCCGTGATCGTGAAGCGGGTCGACGCGCAAACGCGCTCGAAGACGAGCATCAACGAACTCTTGCGGGATTGAGAGCCCAAGCGCTCAGAGATCGTCCGAGAAGCGGTTGCTCGGCTCGAAACAGGTATAGCCGATGAGGCAGGCCGGATCGTCGCGCGTCGGCGCAAAGGCCGGGCGGACCTGCTCCGTCACCTGGCAGAATCGACGGTCCGAGACGAAGCGGTCATAGGTCTGGCCGCCCGTCCCGAGGACAACGGCGCCCCGGGCGCGAACGAGCCCGGCGCTCTGACGGCAGGTCATGGCGACGCTGGAGCCTTCGATCTGCGCGACCGCGGGCAGCGCCGCGGATGCGACCAGGAGGGTGGTGAGGGCGATACGGAGCATGGGACGCCTCGGCAGCAACCAGGGGTGTTCGACGGGTAAGCGGCAGGGCTTCGATCGGTTCAGGCCTTGCCGGGTTCGGTACGATGGCGCTCCCGGGTTGAAGTCCCGGACGGCTTGACGGACACACAGGCCATGTTTCCCGACCCCTTGTCGCTGGCCCAGGCCCTGATCCGCTGCCGCTCCGTCACCCCGGCCGATTACGGCGCGCTGGCTGTCTGCGCCGAAGCCCTCGCCGAGGCCGGGTTCGAGGTCGACCTACCGGTCTTCTCGGCCCCAGGCACGCCCGACATCCCGAACCTTTACGCCCGGTTCGGCTCCGGCTCGCCCTGCCTCGTCTTCGCCGGCCATACCGACGTGGTGCCTCCGGGCGACGCGGCGGCATGGCGGCACGACCCGTTCGGCGCGGTCGTCGAGGACGGCTGGCTCTACGGGCGAGGCGCGGTCGACATGAAGGGCGGCGTCGCGGCCATGTTGGCGGCCGCGATCGGCTTCACGGGCGAGCGCGGGGCGAGCTTCGGCGGCGCGATCGCTATCCTGCTCACCGGAGACGAGGAGGGGCCGGCCGTGAACGGCACGGTGAAGCTCCTCGAATGGGCGAAGGAGCGCGGCGAGCGCTTCGATGCCTGCATCCTGGGCGAGCCGACAAATCCGAGCGCCCTCGGCGAGATGGCGAAGATCGGCCGGCGCGGCTCGCTCACCGGCCGGCTCACGGTGCGGGGGCGGCAGGGCCATGTCGCCTATCCGGACCTTGCCCGGAACCCGATCCCGATCCTGGCCAGGATGGTGACGGCGCTCTCGGCCGAGCCGCTCGACGGCGGCACGGCGCATTTCGGGGCCTCGAACCTGGAATGGACGACGCTGGATGTGGGTAATCCGGCAACCAACGTAGTGCCGGCCGAGGCCCGCGCCGTCTTCAACATCCGGTTCAACGATCTTTGGGACCCCGAAAGCCTCGCGATCGGCTTGCGGCTCCGGCGCTCAGCCGGCCCGGACGCCGCGTTCGACCTTGTCTTCGATCCGACCAACTCCGTCGCCTTCCTGACCCCGCCCGGCGACTTCGTCGACCTCGTGCGGGGGGCCGTCGAAGCCGAGACGGGGCGCAGCCCCGTCTTGTCGACGACGGGCGGCACGTCGGACGCCCGTTTCATCAAGGATCATTGCCCGGTGGTCGAGTTCGGCCTTGTCGGCCAGACGATGCATGCGGTCGATGAGCGGGTGATGGTTGAGGACTTGCATCGGCTGACGGCGATCTATCGCCGGGTGCTCGAGGCCTATTTCCCGCGGGCCTGAAAGAGACCCCTGTCATTCCGGGGCCGCGCAGCGGAACCCGGAACCCAAGGAAGCGAGCCACGACGGAAGCGGTCCACGGGTGTGCAAGCCGTAGGTTCCGGGTCAGCGGCGCAGCACTGCGTGCAGCACCGCGCCCGGAATGACGGGCGGCCGTCCCTACCGTGAGACCCGCGTGACATGGCCCATCTTGCGGCCGGGCCGGGCGCGCGCCTTGCCGTAATGGTGCAGATGGGCGCCCGGCTCCGCGAGGAGCGCGGCCCAGCCCTCGATCTCGTCGCCGATCAGGTTGCGCATCTCCACACGGCCGAGCCGGGTCGTGGCGCCGAGGGGCCAGCCGCAGACCGCCCGGACATGCTGCTCGAATTGCGAGGTTTCCGCGCCCTCGATCGTCCAATGGCCGGAATTGTGCACCCGGGGCGCAATCTCGTTCACGACGATGTCGTCCCCGACCACGAACATCTCGACCGCGATCACCCCGACATAGTCGAGCGAGGCCGCGATCGCCTCGGCGGCCTCCACAGCCCGCCGTTCGACCCCGGGCGGAATGCCGGCGGGAAGGCGGGTTACGTTCAGGATGCCGTTCCGGTGCTCGTTCAGGCAGGGCTCGTAGGCGGCGAAGGCCCCGTCCGGGCTTCGGGCGGCCACGATCGAGATCTCCTGCGTGAAGGGGACGAAGCCCTCCAGGATCGCCGGCGCGCCGCCGAGATGGGCATAGGCCTCGCCCGGCCGGTCGCCCGCATGGATGCGGACCTGGCCCTTGCCGTCATAGCCGAAGCGCCGCGTCTTCAGGATCGCCGGCGTGCCGAGGGCCTCGAGTGCCTCGGTGAGGTCCGCCTCGCTCTCGACCGCCCGGAACGGGGCCGTCGGAATGCCGAGCCCGGCCGCGAAACGCTTCTCAGCGAGTCGATCCTGCGCGGTCGCGAGCGCGGCGGCATTGGGGCGGAGCGGCACGAGGCCGGCCAGGATCTCGGCGGTGCGGCCCGGCACGTTCTCGAATTCGTAGGTGACGAGATCGATCGCGGCCGCGAAGCGTCGCAGCGCATCCTCGTCCTCGTAGGCCGCGACCGTCCGGCCCGCCGCGACATCGAAGGCCGGGCCCGTATCCGGGCAGAAGACATGCGTCTTCAGGCCGAGGCTGGCTGCGGCCGTCGCGATCATCCGTCCGAGCTGACCTCCACCCAGAATGCCGAGGGTCGCGCCGGGCGCGATTCGGGCCTCACCCATGGGCAGGAGGCTCCGTATCCGCCGGACGCTCGGCGACGGCGTCGCGTTGCCGGTCACGCCAGGCCTCGATCCGGGCGGCCAGCGCCTCGTCCCCGAGCGCCAGGATGGCGCCAGCCAGGAGGGCCGCGTTGACCGCTCCCGCACGCCCGATCGCGAGTGTCCCGACCGGGATCCCGGCCGGCATCTGCACGATCGAGAGGAGCGAATCCTGGCCCGACAGCGCCTTCGACTCGACCGGTACGCCGAGCACCGGAAGCGGCGTCAGCGCGGCCGTCATGCCGGGCAGATGCGCCGCCCCGCCGGCGCCCGCGATCACGACCTTGAAGCCGGCCGCCTTGGCGCCCTTGGCGAAGCTGAAGAGGCGTTCGGGGGTGCGGTGCGCGGAGACGATACGGGCCTCGTAGGGGATCGCGAGCGCGTCCAGCGTCTCGGCCGCATGGCGCATGGTCGTCCAGTCGGACTGGCTTCCCATGATGATGGCGACAGGCGGCGGCATATCCGGCTTCGGTTGAGGGGCGGGTATCCCGCGCGGGAGCGCTGCCGATAGAGGCGAGCGCGCCGCCCTGCAAGGCGAGCGTCGCTCAGGCGATGATATCCGGGGTGATCTCGTCCTCGATGAAGGAGACTCGGTCACGCAGGACGAGCTTGCGCTTCTTCAGCCGCTGGATCTGAAGCTGGTCGCCGGCCACGTTCTGCTCGAGCGCCTCGATCGCGGCGTCGAGATCGCGATGCTCCTGTTTCAGACGGGCGAGCTCCGCTTCGAGCGTGCCCGGCCCGTTATCCTGGTCGAGTTCCGGCCCCATCTCGGCTCCCGAGGCGCAGCCGCGCATGGTCCCGGCGGCCGGCCATCCGGGATAGGCGACAAGCTCGGCCGCACGTCAAGCTGCGACGGGATGCCACGGTCATACGGAACCAGTCCGGCCTCAGATTGCTTGGTCCGGAGACGGAAGAGGAGACCTTCATGGCGCTGCAGAACCATCTGGCCGAACTCGAACGCAAGCACGACGCATTGGAGCGTGAAATCCAGGCCGCCGCCTCCCACCCGGCAACAGACGACGTCAAACTCGCCGAATTGAAGCGACGGAAGCTGCAGCTTAAGGACGAATTGTCGAGGCTCAGGAAGCCCGAGGAGAAGCTCCACTAGCGGTCGTTCGGGAGACCTCCGAGCCTCTGCCGAATGGCGTGCGTGCTTCGAGGCTCGCACCTCAGCAGCATGAGGACGTGAGAGATTCCACCTCGCTCCTCCTCCTGAGGTGCCCCGCGAAGCGGGGCCTCGAAGGACGCAAACCCGACATAAGCCTCCTGGCTCGCGCTAGATCTTTCTGGCCATCTCCCGCAGGCGGAACTTCTGTACCTTGCCCGTGGACGTCTTCGGCAGTTCGGCGAAGACGACGTGGCGCGGCGCCTTGTAATGGGCGAGATTCGCCCGGCACCAACCGATGAGTTCCTCGGCCGACACCATCTCGGAGGCCTTCAGCTCCACGAAAGCGATGGGCGTCTCGCCCCATTTCTCGTCCGGCTTTGCGACCACGGCTGCCGCGGCCACCGCGGGATGCTTGTAGAGGGCCTCCTCCACCTCGATCGACGAGATATTCTCGCCGCCCGAAATGATGATGTCCTTGGAGCGGTCCTTCAGCTGCACGTAGCCGTCGGCATGCTTGACCCCGAGGTCGCCCGAGTGGAACCACCCGCCGGCGAAGACCGACGCCGTGGAGCGCGGGTTCTTGAGATAGCCTTTCATGACCATGTTGCCGCGCATCATGACCTCGCCCATCGTGGCGCCGTCGGCCGGAACCGGCTGCATTGTCTCCGGGTCGAGCACGTCGAGACCGTCGAGCGCCACGTAGCGGACACCCTGCCGCGACTTCCGGGCCGCCTGTTCGGGACCCGGCAGCGCGTCCCAGGCAGAATCCCATTCGTTCACGACCGAGGGCCCGTAGGTTTCCGTCAGCCCGTAGACGTGCGTCACGTCGAACCCGGCCTCCCGCATGCCGGCGAGCACGGCTTCTGGCGGCGGAGCGGCGGCCGTGATGAAGGAGACCGGCCCGGGTAGCGGCTTCCGGTCCTCGGCGGAGGCGCCGATCAGGGCCGACATCACGATCGGCGCGCCGCACATGTGGGTGACGCCATGCTCGGCGATGAGCGAGAAGATCGGCCCGGCCCGGACTTGCCGCAGGCAGACATGGGTCCCGGCCAGGACCGAGATCGTCCAAGGGAAGGACCAGCCATTGCAGTGGAACATCGGCAACGTCCAGAGATAGACCGGCGCCCGCGGAATGTTGCTGGCCAGGATGTTGCCGAGCGCCGACAGGTAGGCCCCTCGGTGATGCGTGACGACGCCCTTCGGGTCGCCCGTCGTCCCCGACGTGTAGTTCAGCGCGATCGCGTCCCACTCGTCCGCAGGCGGCGTCCAGATGAAGTCCGGGTCGCCCTCGGCGAGGAAATCCTCGTAATCGATCGAGCCGAGCTGCTCCCCGTCGCCCGCATATTCCGGATCGTCGACATCGATCACGAGCGGCGTCACCGGCGCGTCGGCGAGCGCGGCCCTCATCACCGGTGCGAATTCGCGGTCGGTGACCAGGACCTTCGCCTCGCCATGCCCGAGCGAGAAGGCGAGCACGGCGGCATCGAGCCGGGTGTTCAGCGCATTCAGGACGGCGCCCGTCATGGGCACCCCGTAATGGCATTCCAGCATCGCGGGCGTGTTCGGCAGCATGGCCGCGACCGTGTCGCCGCGCCCGATACCCCGCTTCGCCAAGGCCGAGGCAAGCCGGCGCGAACGGGCGTAGAACTCGGCATAGGAGCGCCGGATCCGGCCATGCACGATCGCGATGCGGTCCGGGAAGGTCGCCGCGGCCCGCTCCAGGAAGCCGAGCGGCGTCAGCTGCTGGAAATTGGCCGGGTTGCGGTCGAGATCACGGTCATACACCGGGACGGGCTCCAGAGAGAGCGAGCAAGGGCGGCCGCTATAGCATCGGCAGCCACGCCGCGTCCCGGCTTCAGCTCGGCCGATTTCGCAGGAAAGGCGCCAGGATCAGGACGGCCCAGGCCAGCATCAGCACACTGCCGCCGATCGGGGCCGCCATCGGAACGGGCGCGACGCCCAGAAGAACCCGGACCGAAAGGTCACCGCAGAAGAGCGCGAGCCCGAGGACCATCCCGGCGCCCGCGATCCGGCCGAGACCGCGATGGACGAGGGCCTGCCCGATCAGCGCGGCCAGGACCAGCAGCACGGGCGCGTGGACGAGCAGGAACCGGGAAGCCGTCTCCAGGCTACCGCCGCCCGAGATGTGGGCCGCTGCAGCCGAAAGCCCGACACCCAGCAGGCCCGCAAGCGCGCCGAGAGCGAGCAAGACCCGCTCCGCGGGCCCGGTCACGCGCGCTCCTCGCGATCGACCAGCAGGGTCGCGATGTCGGCCCGCAGCTCCGGGATGCCTTCGCCCGTGCGGCTCGAGGTTGGCCGGACCAGCGGGAAGGCGGCGGGCCGTCGGGCGAGGGCCGCCTGCGTGTCCGCGATCCGGCGTTCGAGTTCGGCCGCTTTCGGCTCGTCCGACTTGGTCAGCACGACCTGGTAGGAAACCGCCGCGACGTCGAGCAGGTTCAGGACGTCCAGATCCTTGTCCTTCAGCCCGTGCCGGGAATCGATCAGCACATAGACCCGGCCGAGATTGGCCCGGCCGCGCAGGTAGACCTTGATGAGCCGCGTCCAGGCCGCAACCTTGTCCTTCCCGGCCGCCGCATAGCCGTAGCCCGGCATGTCGACGACGGTGAGGCGGCCGGCGAGGTCGAAGAAATTCAGCTCCTGCGTCCGGCCAGGCGTGTGGGAGGTCCGGGCCAACGCATTGCGGTTGGTCAGCGCGTTGATCAGGCTCGACTTGCCGACATTCGAGCGGCCCGCGAAGGCGATCTCGAGGCCCTTCATCGGCGGCAGGCCATCGGCCTTGCTCGCCGCCCAGAAGAACCCGGCCTCGCCCGCGAACAGCTTGCGTCCCGCCTCGACGAGGTCCGGATCTAGGTCAGGTTGATCCAGCGTCATTGCCCGATGAACGGACCGCTCACCCCGGCGGAAGCCGGGGTCCAGGCGTTTAGGGTGCCGGCTTTCGCCGGCAGGAGCGGATGAGGCGCACTGGACGGGTCGGTCATCCCTTGGCCGGGGCCGGCTTCTTGGCGAACATGCCCCGAAGGTTGTCCCACAGCTCCACCTTCACGCCGTTCCGCCGCATGATGACATATTGCTGGCTCACGGACAGCAGGTTGTTCCAGGCCCAGTAAATCACCAGTCCGGCCGGGAAGGAGGCCAGCATGAAGGTGAAAATCAGCGGCATGTAGGAGAACATGGCCTTCTGGACCGGATCCGGCGGCTCCGGATTCATCTTCATCTGCAGGAACATCGTGACGCCCATGACGAGCGGCCACACGCCGATATGCAGGAATTCCGGCACCGTGAAGGGAAGCAGGCCGAAGAGGTTGAAGAGCGAGGTCGGGTCGGGTGCCGCGAGATCGCGGATCCAGCCGAAGAACGGCGCGTGCCGCATCTCGATCGTGACGAACAGCACCTTGTAGAGCGCGAAGAAGACCGGGATCTGAATCAGGATCGGCCAGCAGCCGGCGACCGGGTTGATCTTGTCGCGCTTGTAGAGCGCCATCATCTCTTGCTGCTGCTTGACCTTGTCGTCCTTGAAGCGCGCCCGGATGGCGACCATCTCGGGCTGCACGGCCTTCATCTTGGCCATGGACCGGTAGGATCGATTGGCGAGCGGCAGGAAGAACGCCTTCAGGATCACGGTCACGAGCAGGATCGACACGCCGAAATTGCCGAACATCTTGAAAAAGAAGTCCAGCGCCTTGAACATCGGCTTGGTGATGAAGTAGAACCAGCCCCAGTCGATGAGCAGATCGAACTTCTTGATGCCGAGCGCGGTCTCGTAGCGGTCGACCTGCTGGACCTCCTTCGCGCCCGCGAACAGCCGTTGCGTGATGTCCGCCGTCGCGCCGGGCTGGATCGTCTTCGCGTCCGACAGCACATTCGCCTGGTAGATGAAGGTCGGCCCTTCCTGGCGGGAGGTGTAGCTGCCCTGATAGGGCTGTACCTGGTCGGGCAGGACGGCTGCCGCCCAATACTTGTCCGTGATGCCGAGGAATCCGCCGGTCACGCCGTTCCAGACCTTGCCGCGGGTCGTCTGGCCGGGAATCACGCCCTCCTTGTCGAGGGTGGCGTAGCCGTATTCTTGCAGGCCCTGGTCGCCGACGACCCCGATCATGCCCTCGTGCAGGACGTAATAGCCCTGGGTCGGCGGCTTTCCGTGGCGCGACACGAGGCCGTACGGATAGAGCGTCGCGGGGGCCGCGCCCTTGTTCTCGACCGTATCCTGGACGGTGAACATGAACTTGTCGTCGACCTGGAGGCGGCGTCGGAAGACGAGGCCGGCGCCGTTGTCGTGGCTGAGCTCGACCGGGCGGTCGGGGGAGAGCACGTCCCCGTTCGCAGTCCAGAGGGCGTCCGGCGCCGGCGCGCCCGCGCCGACCCAGCCGAACTCGGCGTAATAGGGTGTAGGGCTGCCCGAAGGCGACAGCAGCACGATGAGCGGGCTCTTGTCGTCGACGGTCTCGTGGTACTTCCGAAGCGAGACGTCGTCGATGCGCCCGCCCTTGAGCGCGATCGAGCCGACGAGGGCCGGCGTGTCGATCCGGACGCGCGGAGAGCGCGCAAGCGCCGTCTCACGCGTCTCGGCAGCGGGGGCGGCCGCATTGCCCGGCAAGGTCGCCGGATTGGGCGTCGAGGGCTGACCTTCGCGCGGAGCCGGGCTCGGGACGGTCGGACCCGCCTGCTGGCCGGCGGTCGGCTGAGCCTGACGCTGCTTCTCGAGCTGCGGCCCGCCCACGAAATAGTTCCAGCCGATGAGCACCGCGACCGAGAGCGCGATGGCCAGGATCAGGTTCTTGTTGTCTTGGTTGAACATGGCGCCAGGTCAGGTGGGAATCTGCCGTCGCGTGTCCTGACCGCCCCCGGTGCGGGTGACGATGCTGAACGCGCGGGCGAGATCCTCGATGAGGTCGGGAAAGGGAGCCGACAGCGCCTCGCGCCGTCCGATGACGACCACGTCGGAATGTCGGTCGACGAAGCGGGCCGACGCCTCGGCCGCAGCTGCGCGCAGCCGGCGCTTGATCCGGTTGCGTTCGGTCGCGTGCCCGACCTTGCGGGTCACGGTGTAGCCGAGCCTGAGACCCGTCGCCGGCATCGCCGCATCCACGTCGCGGGCGCGACCCTGGACCGTCATCTTCGGGGAATGGAATCGACGACCGCGCGCGGCGGCCAGGAAATCCGGCCGCTTGAGGAGGCGCCCCAGCGCCGGATGCGGTCCGACGCGCAAGACGCGCTCCCGAAAATTCAGGCCGACAGGCGCTTGCGGCCCCGGGCACGCCGAGCGGCAATGACCCTGCGGCCGCCGACCGTCGCCATCCGGGCGCGGTAGCCGTGCCGACGCTTGCGCACGAGCCTCGACGGTTGATAGGTCCTCTTCACGGCTCATCTCCGGTCGCGTGTCCGGGTACACTCCCGACCGCATGTGGTGCTGACAGCGAGGTCTGAACAGACGGCGCGCGCCCGTGGGGGCGCCCTTCGCGTGGCGGGCTTATAGGTGGTGCGCCCGCGCAAAGTCAACGCGAGCTCTCCGTTCGAAGGGCGCCTCGCCCGACGAAACCGCGACCTTCCGGCGAAACGCGCTACTTGGCCGCGATGACGGCGATCTCGACCTTGAGGTTCGGGGCGGCGAGCTTCGCCTCGACCGTCGCCCGGGCCGGGGCGCAGCCGGGCGCGAGCCAGGCATCCCAGACGGCGTTCATCTCGGCGAAGGTGCCGATGTCGGTGAGCCAGATATTGGCCGACAGGAGCTTCGTCTTGTCCGTGCCGGCCTGGGCCAGGAAGCCGTCGATGATGGCCAGGATGTCCTTCGTCTGCTCGGTCACGCCGCCCTGGGCGGCGTTCGTGGAGACCTGCCCGGCGAGGTAGACCGTATCGCCATGGACGACGGCCTTGCTCATGCGGGTGCCGCTCTCGATTCGCTGGATCGTCATCATCTACCTCGTCCGGCGCGGCCGTCGCGGCCGCGAAGGCGCTGCTTACGGCCTCGCCCCGCCCCTGTCAGCAGGTCTCGCTCCGGATCGGTCGCAGGACAGTTGCCCCGAGCCCGCCGTCGCGCCATGTCTCTCGCATGTCGGCCTCCTTCTCCCTCCCGAACCCCGATACCCTGATCGACGCGCTGAAAGCCGCGCTCGGCGAGCAGCATGTCCGGACGGCCGAGGACGACCTCGCCCTGCATATCCGCGAGGAGCGCGGCCTCTACCAGGGCCGCGCCATCGCGGTGGTCCGGCCGGGCTCGACCGAGGAGGTCGCGGCCGTGGTCCGGGCCGCGGCGGCGGCCGGGGTGCCGATCGTGGCGCAGGGTGGAAATACCGGGCTCGTCGGCGGCGGCGTTCCCTATGGCGGCATCGTCCTCTCCATGGCCCGCATGAACCGGGTCCGGTCGGTCGATTCCGTGAACGCCACCATGACGGTCGAGGCGGGCTGCATCCTGGCCGACGTGCAGGCAGCAGCCCATACCGAGGACATGCTGTTCCCGCTCTCGCTGCCGTCGGAGGGGTCCTGCCGGATCGGCGGCAATCTCGCTACGAATGCCGGCGGCACGGCCGTGCTGCGCTACGGAAATGCCCGCGAACTCGTCCTCGGGCTCGAGGTGGTGCTGGCCGACGGCCGGGTCTGGAACGGCCTCAAGGCGCTGCGGAAGGACAATACGGGCTACGACCTCCGCAACCTGTTCGTCGGGTCGGAGGGCACGCTCGGCATCATCACGGCGGCGGTGCTGAAACTGTTTCCGGCGCCGAAGGTCCGCGCCACCGCCTTCATCGGCTGCGACACGCCCGAGAACGCGCTCGACGTCTTCGCCCGCCTCCGCTCCGAGGCCGGCGAGGCGCTCGTCGCCTTCGAATTCCTGCCCCGGCTCGCGATCGAGATCGTCCTCCGGCACGCGCCCGGCGCCGTGCGCCCGCTCGCGGGCGACCATGCCGCCTATGCGCTGATCGAACTGTCCTCGCCGCAATCCGACGCCAATCTCGAGGGCCTGCTCGAGACGGTACTGTCCACCACGATCGAGGACGGCACGATCGGCGACGCCACCATCACGGGATCGGAGGCGCAGCGCGCCGCGCTCTGGAACCTGCGCGAGCGCATCTCCGACACGCAGCGTTACGAGGGCGGCTCGATCAAGCACGACGTCTCGGTGCCGGTATCGCAAGTCGCGGCCTTCATCGCCGAGGCGAGCCAGGCCTGCGAGGACGCGATGCCGGGCGTCCGGCCGCTCGCCTTCGGGCATTTCGGCGACGGCAACATCCACTTCAACCTGTCGCAGCCGGTCGGGATGGAGAAGGACGCCTTCCTGTCTCGATGGGAGATGTTCAACCGGATCGTGCACGACATCGTGCATGCGATGGGCGGGTCGATCTCGGCCGAGCACGGCGTCGGGCTGATCAAGCGCGACGAACTCCTGCGCTACAAGGACCCGGTAGCCCTCGACCTGATGCACAAGCTCAAGACCGCGCTCGACCCGCACAACATCCTCAATCCCGGCAAGGTCCTGGCCCTCGGGGACGACCTGCCGAGTTCGCTGCCGCACGGTTCGCCCCGGCCCGTTCTCGTCAGTTGAGCCGGCAGATGGCCGGCCTCGACATCCTGGCGATGGGCGAACCCCTGATGGAGTTTGCCGAGACGCAGCGCGGCGACGAGCGTCTCTACCTTCCGGGCTTCGGCGGCGACACCTCGAATCTCGCGATCGCCGCCGCGCGCCAGGGCGCGCGAGTCGGGTATTTCACCCATCTGGGCGAGGACGCCTTCGGTCGCGAGTTCCTCGACCTCTGGGATGCGGAGGGCGTGGACCGGACGAGCGTCGTCACGAGGCCGGGATGCCGGACCGGCATCTACTTCATCGGCTACGGACCCGACGGGCATCATTTCAGCTACGTCCGGGACGGCTCGGCCGCGAGCCGGGTGGGGCCCGCCGACCTTCCGCTCGACCAGATCGCCGCGGCCGGTCTGCTCCATGTCTCGGGCATCAGCCAGGCGATCTCGGACAGTGCCGCGGATGCCGTCTTCGCGGCCATCCGGCATGCGAAGGCGAATGGCCGCCTCGTCAGCTACGACACCAATCTCCGCCTTGCCCTGTGGCCGCTGGACCGCGCCCGGGCCGTGATCCACGCCGCCATCACGGGCGCGGACGTCGCCCGGCCAGGGCTCGACGATGCCCGCAAGCTGACGGGCCTCCAGACGCCGGACGAGATCGCGGATTTCTATCTCGGCCTCGGCTGCGGACTCGTCGCCATGACGCTCGGAGCCGACGGGGTGCTCGTCGCGACGCCAAGCGAGCGCCGGCTCGTGCCGGCCCGCCGGGTCGAGGCCGTGGATGCGAGCGGAGCCGGCGATTGCTTCGGCGGCGCCTTCCTGGCCGAATGGCTCGCCCACCGCGACCCGTTCCGGGCCGCCGACTACGCCAATGCGGCCGCCGCACTGAAGACCCTCGGCCAGGGCGCGGTCGCACCGCTGCCCCGCCGCCCGGCCGTGGAGGCCTTTCTGGCCGGCCGGGTGTCCTGAGGCAGGCGCCGGTGCATATCCCCGCTGTATTCCGCGAAGACCGGACCGACATTCTCGCCGGAGCGACTCGGGCGACCAGGCGGTCGGTGCAGGAACGAGCGTGACGCCGGACCCGGCTCGGGACGGCGCGTCGTCGAAACTCGTCGGGATCCAGGTCCTGCGGGCGGCGGCCGCCCTGTCGGTGGCCGCCCTCCATGCCGAGCACGACGGCAAGCTTCGTGCGGCCGCCGCCGCCGGTGTGAGCGTGTCGCCGTCCATCTTCCCCTGGGATGCGGGCGTGGATGTCTTCTTCGTCATCTCCGGCTTCGTGATGGTCTATGCCTCGGGACGGCTGTTCGGCCGCAAGGGCGCCTTTCGCGAGTTCCTGGCGCGCCGCATCGCCCGGATCGTGCCGCTCTATTGGCTGACGACGACCCTGTTCCTGCTCGTCCTCGCGCTCCGTCCGGAGCTGGTCCACTCGCCGCCCACGACGGCCACGGCCGTTGTTTCGTCCTACCTGTTCCTGCCCTTCGCCCGGCCGGACGGGATCGTGCAGCCCGTCTACACCCTGGGCTGGACCCTCAATTACGAGATGTTCTTCTACGGGCTGTTCGCGCTCGCGCTCGCCCTTCCCCGCCGCCTAGCCGTCGCGACGGCGGGGGCGGCGCTAGGCATGCTGGTTCTTCTCGGCCTCGCATGGGGGCCGCTGCCGCAACCGCTCGGCTTCTGGACCGACACGCTGCTGCTCGAATTCGCGTTCGGCATGGCGCTCGGCCTGCTGCGGGCCGAAGGCGTGACGCTCGGCCTCGCGCCTCGCCTCGCGCTCGCGCTCGCGGCTCTCCTCTGGCTCGGCTGGGTCGGCGGGGACGCCGCGACCACATCGGCCTTGCCACGCGCATTACTGTTCGGGTTGCCGGCGGCGGCGCTCGTCGCGGCCTGCGGCTTCGCCCCGTCGCGGGCCCGATCGCAAGAGAGCGGTTGGGAACGGGCGGGGACGGCGGTGGGCGACGCGTCCTACGCCGTCTATCTGCTTCACCCCTTCGTAATCCGGGCCGTCGGCCGGACGTTTGATGGCGCCGGGCTCGCGGTCGCGATCGGACCCTGGGGTCTCGCGACGCTGGGGCTCGGGGCCACCCTCCTGGTCTCGCTCGGCGTGTTCCACTGGCTGGAGCGACCCCTGACCTCGCGCCTGGGCCGCCTTCTTGCCCGAGGTCCGGCGCCTCGGTCGTATTAATTCTTCTCCATGTGACGGCACGCACACTTCTCAGGACCGCGCGACCTTCCTAGAGTCCGTCTCCCCTGAAGATCGGAGAGAGGTTCGGCCCCATGGACGCGGTCCATCGCTGTGGCCCGACATGCAGATGCCCAATCCGCGCCTCTCGATTTCCCGTCAGCGACGACGCACGCGCAGGAGCCTCGCGGCGCTCGTGAGCATGCTTGCGCTCGCCGGCTGCGATACGGTCGCGCCGAACATCGCCCTGCCGATCCCAACCGGCTATCGGGCAGGAGCGAGCAGCCCGACGACGCCCTTGCGCCAGGATTGGGTGACCGGGTTCGGCTCGGCGGAGCTGAACCGGCTCGTCGCGATCGCGCAGGTCGAGAACCTGGACATCGAAGCCGCGCTTGCGCGCATCAACGAGGCGGAGGCGCAGGCCGTCATCGCCGGCTCGGCCCTGTTCCCGAGCCTCGGCGGCACGGCGGACGTCTCGCGCCAGCAGGGGTCCGGTGCGGGCCTGCCCGGCGGTGGACGCGGCGCGGTCGGGTCGAACCGGTTCGGCCTCGGCCTGACCGCGTCCTACGAACTCGACCTGTTCGGCCGCAACCGCTTCGCTGCCCAATCCGCCGAGGAAGTAGCCCGGACCGCGCGGTTCGACCGCGACACGATCGCGCTGGCGACGACCGCCTCTGTCGCCAACACCTATTTCGCGGTCGTTTCGGCCCAGGACCGGCTCCGCATTGCCGAGGACAATCTTCGCATCGCGAACCGCGTCCTCGAGACAGTCCGGACCAAAAGCCGCGTCGGCACCGGCACCGGCCTCGACATCGCCCAGCAGGAGAGCCTCGTCGCGACGCAGCGCGCTCGCATCCCGCCGCTGGTGCAGCAGGTCGGGCAGAACCGGAACGTGCTGGCCGTCCTGATGGGACGGACGCCGGAGAGCGTCTTCGTCAAGGGCGGCAGCCTCGATGCCCTCCGGGTCCCGTCGGTGCGACCCGGCCTGCCATCCGAACTCCTGCTCCGGCGCCCCGATATCGCGGCCGCCGAAGCGACGCTAGCCTCGGCCGAGCTCTCGATCGCGTCCGCCAGGGCCGCCTTCTTCCCGTCGATCCAGCTCACCGGATCGAGCGGCGTCCAGAGCCTCGCCCTGCGCAGCCTCTTCGGCCCGAACGCCTTCGTCTATTCGGTCGCGGCCGGCCTCACCCAGCCGATCTTCGACGGCTACGCGCTCCAGGGCCAGCTCGACTTCCAGCAGGGACGCGCGGCCGAGTTCGCCGCGCTCTACCGGCGGGCGATCGTGCAGAGCTTCGCCGATGTCGAGAACGCCCTCATCGCGGTCCGGCAGAATACGGAATTCGAGGTCCGGCAGCGCGAGGCTGTGGCGGCCTCGCGGCGGGCCCTCACCATCGTCGAGAACCAGCTCACGCAAGGCACGATCGACGTCGTCACCCTGTTCACGGTGCAGACCACCCTGTTCAACGCCCAGGATGCCCTCGTCCAGGCGCGCTTGCTCCGCTTCCAGGCCCTGGCCTCGCTCTTCCAGGCGCTCGGGGGCGGCTGGACGCAGGACCGCGCCGTTCCGCTCCGCCGCGGGCCCGAGCCGGGCGCCGCACCATGAGACGCACCATCCGGACGGTCGCCGTCCTTCTGCTGGCGCTCGGTGCCGGCGTGTTCGTCTGGCACGAGAGGCAGCCTCCCACAGGTGGCGAGCCGGGCGTCGCACCGCCGGCGGGAAACTCCCGTCCGGGCCGGCGGGGCGGGCGGCGTGGAGGGGGCGACGAGGGCCCGGTCTCCGTGCTGACCGCTCCGTCGCGGGTCGAGGACGTGCCGGTCACGCTCGAAGCGGTCGGGACCGCACAGGCGCTGAACACCGTGACGGTGCGGTCGCAGGTTGACGGCAAGCTGCTCGACATCGCCTACCGGGAGGGCCAGGACGTGAAGCGCGGCGACGTCATTGCCCGCATCGATCCGGCGATCTACCAGGCCCAGTACGATCAGGCGGTCGCCAAGAAGGCGCAGGACGAGGCCAACCTCGCCAATGCCCGCATCGATCTCCAGCGCTACGTGAGCCTCGCGGCGACCAATGCCGGGTCGAAGCAGCAGGCCGACACGCAGCGGGCGGCGGTCGCCCAGCTCGAGGCGCAGATCAAGTCTGACCAGGGCGCGATCGACAACGCCAAGGCCTATCTCGACTACACCACCGTCAGGGCACCGATCGACGGCCGGCTCGGCATCCGGCTCGTCGACCAGGGCAACCTCGTCCGAGCCGGCGACTCGACCGGGCTCGTCGTCATCACGCAGCTCCGCCCGATCACCATCCTGTTCAACCTGCCGCAGCAAAACCTCCGCGCGGTGAACGCGGCGGCCGCCGCCGGGCCGCTCGCGGTCGACGCGCTCGAGGCGGACAACCGAACCGTGATCGACCGGGGGCGGCTCGAGGTGGTCGACAATCAGGTCGACCAGGCGACCGGGACGGTGAAGCTAAAAGCGACCTTCCCCAACGCCGACCTCCAGCTCTGGCCCGGGTCCTTCGTCAATGTCCGGATCACGATCGACGTCCTGCGCCAGGTCGTCGTGGTGCCGACGGGCGCCGTCCAGCGAGGACCCACGGGAACGTTCGTCTACGGTCTCGACGGCGACAAGGCGGCGCTGAAACCGGTGACCGTGTCGCGGCAGACCGAAATCCTGACCGTCGTGACCTCCGGCCTCACGCCGCCCGAGCGCGTGATCACGACCGGCTTCGCGAGGCTCACCAACGGCGATCGGGTCGCGGTGGCCGATCCGCCGGCCAGCGGTGACGCGCCGGCGGCAAATCGGGCTGCGCCCGAGGGCGAAGCTGCCACGTCGCGGCGGCGACGCGGACGAGAGGGCGGCGCGGCCGACATCCCGACCTCGTCTACGGGCGAAGGTCGGCCCGGCGGCGAGGACCGGCCACGCCGCAATCGCGAGGGTCGTGCGGCACGCGAGGGCCGGCCCGCGGCGGCTGCGGACGAGGCCGCGCCACCTCCCACCGTGACCGCCCCCAACCCGGCCGCTCCTGTCGGGACCGGCTCGGCCCGGCCGTGAGCGTCTCATCGCCCTTCATCCGGCGGCCGATCGCGACCTCGCTCCTCGGCCTCGCGATCCTGATCTGCGGAATCCTGGGCTATCTTCGCCTGCCGGTCGCGTCCCTGCCGCAGGTCGATTTCCCGACGATCCAGATCACGACCCGGCTGCCGGGCGCCAACCCGGACACGATCGCCTCGCTCGTGACGGCCCCGCTCGAACGGCAATTCGGCCAGATCCCCGCGCTCGCGGGGCTGTCGTCGAACTCGTCCTTCGGGTTGTCGCAGGTCACGCTGCAATTCGAGCTCGACCGCGACATCGATTCCGCCGCCCAGGACGTGCAGTCGGCCATCAACGCGGCCGGCTCCACCCTGCCCCGCAACCTTCCCTATCCGCCGACCTACGCCAAGGTGAACCCGGCCGACGCGCCGATCGTCACCTTGGCCCTGACCTCGCCGACCGTGCCCCTCCGGGCGCTGTCCGATCTCGCCGACACCCTTCTGGCGCAGCGATTGGCCGAGGTCTCGGGCGTCGGCGCCGTTACGATCCAGGGCGGCGTCCGGCCGGCCGTGAGGGTCCAGGCCGACCTCGCCCGGGTCGCCTCCTACGGGATGAGCCTCGCCGACCTCCGGGTCGCGATCGTGGCCGCGAATGTCGCCGGCCCGAAAGGGGCGCTGGACGGGCCGAGCCAATCCTACACCATCGCGTCGAACGACCAGCTCGCGGCCGCCGAGGCTTACCGCAACATCGTCATCACCTATCGGAACGGCGCTCCGGTGCTCCTGCGGGACGTCGCCGAGATTGTCGACGGGCTCGAGGATTCGCGCGTCGCCGGCCGGTTCGGGGCCGAGACCGCCGTGGTGCTCGACGTGCAGCGCCAGCCCGGCGCCAACGTGGTCGACACGGTGGACCGCATCCGGGCCCAGCTGCCTCGGCTTGAGCGCGCCATGCCGGCAGGTGTGACGCTGCAACTCGTCCAGGACCGCACCGACACCATCCGGGCCTCGATCGGCGAGGTGAAATTCACGCTGGTCCTGTCCTGCGGCCTCGTCGTCCTGGTGGTGCTGCTGTTCCTGCGGACGATCCGGGCGACGCTCGTCGCGGCGGTCACTCTGCCGCTCTCGATCGTGGCGACCTTCGGAGTGATGTGGCTCGCGGGGTTCAGCCTCGACAACCTGTCGCTCATGGCGCTCACGATCGGAACCGGCTTCGTCGTCGACGACGCGATCGTGATGATCGAGAATATTGTCCGCAAGATCGAAGAGGGCGAACGGCCCCTCCAGGCGGCCTTGTCCGGCGCGAGCGAGATCGGCTTCACGGTGATGTCGCTCACCGTCTCGCTGGTCGCGGTATTCATCCCGCTCCTGTTCATGACGGGCCTCATCGGCCGCATGTTCCGGGAATTCGCGCTTACCCTGACGATCGCGGTCGTGGTCTCGGCCGTCGTCTCCCTGACGCTTGCGCCGATGATGTGCGCGAAGCTGCTCCGCCCGGCCCGCGCGAGCCACGAGGGCTGGCTGCAGCGGCTCGCGGAATGGCCGATCGCGAAGATGGCGCGGCTCTACGACGTGACGCTCGTCTGGGCGCTGCGCCGGCGCGGGTTGATGAACCTCGTCACGCTCGCGACGCTGGTCCTCACGGGATGGCTCTACGTCACCATCCCGAAAGGCTTCCTGCCCGAGCAGGATACGAGCCTGCTCTCGGTCGTCGTCGAGGCGGCGCCCGACGTCTCCTTCGCCGAGATGAGCCGGCTTCAGGACCGCGTCGCCGAGATCGTGCGGCGGGACCCCGACGTCGCCTCCTCCGTCTCGGTCGTCGGGGTCGGCACACTCAATCCGACCCCGAATGTCGCCCGGCTCTCCGTGAGCCTCGTCCCGCGCGACAAACGGCGGGCGAGGGCCCAGGACGTCGGCCAGCGCCTGAAACGGAACGCCGCGGTCGTCCCCGGCGTCACGCTCTACGTCCAGTCGGTCCAGGACATCCAGATCGCCACCCGGTCGAGCCGCTCGCAATATCAGTACACCCTGTCCGGCGCCGATGCGGCCGAGGTGACGCTCTGGACGGCCCGGATGGCGGAGCGGCTGCGCGACGATTCCGGGCTCCGCAACGTGGCGCTCGAGACCCAGGAGGGCGGGCTCAGGGCGAAGATCACCATCGATCGCGAGACGGCGGGCCGGCTCGGCGTCTCGGTCCAGGCCGTGAACGACGCCCTGAACGACGCCTTCGGCCAGCGCCAGATCTCGACCATCTATGGCCAGGCGAACCAGTTCCGGGTGATCCTGGAGGCCGCGCCGCAATACCAGGCGAGCCCGGACGCGCTCTCGAAGCTCTACGTCCCGGCGAGTGGGCAGGTGACCCTGGCCGCGAACGGCGTCGCGCCGACAACGGTCCAGGGCGCGCGCGCGCCGCAGATCCCGATCTCGGCCTTCACGACGATGGAGCGCACCACGGCGCCGCTCTCGATCGCGCACCAGGAACAATTCCCGGCCGCGACGATCTCCTTCGACGTTGCAGCCGGCTCCGCCCTCGGAAGCGCCGTCGAGACCATCGCGCGGGCCGAGGCGGATATCGGTCTGCCGAGTTCGGTCGTCGCCTCCTTCGCGGGCGACGCGGCGGAATTCCGGCGGTCGCTCTCCGGCCAGCCCTGGCTTCTGCTCGCCGCGGCCGTGACGATCTACATCGTGCTGGGCATGCTCTACGAGAGCTTCATCCACCCCCTGACCATCCTGTCGACGCTGCCCTCGGCCGGCGTCGGCGCGCTGCTCGCGCTGATGGCGCTCGGTCACGATCTCTCCGTCGTGGCCCTGATCGGCATCATCCTGTTGATGGGGATCGTGAAGAAGAACGCAATCATGATGATCGACTTCGCGCTCGGCGCTCAGCGCGAGGAGGGGCTCGACCCGGCCGCCGCCATCCTGAAAGCCTGCCGCCTCCGCTTCCGGCCGATCATGATGACGACGCTGGCAGCGCTGCTCGGCGCCTTGCCGCTCGCGCTTGGCGAGGGCGCCGGTTCCGAATTGCGGGTGCCACTGGGCGTCACCATCATCGGCGGCCTCGTGCTGAGCCAGTTGATCACACTCTACACGACGCCCGTGATCTATCTCGGCTTCGAGGATCTCCGCGAGCGCTGGAATCGTCGGGGTGTGGACGAGGCCGAGGAGGAATATGAGCCGGAACTGCCGCTCCGAGGCGGGATGGATGGCGTGCGAGAGGGCGCGGCTTGAGGAGGCGGGCTTGGCCCTACCCCTAGCCACAGATCGCAGCGCAGCGCTTGACGACCATCGGCCAAATGTGACTTCCTGTGGTCACACTTCAGGAGGTTGTATGCAGAAAGTCCAAGTTCGGGACGCGAAAGCGACTCTCTCCGCCCTCATCGAAGCAGCTGAACGAGGCGAGCCGACCACCATCACGCGGCACGGGAAGCCCGCGGCCGTGCTGGTCCCCATCTCCGACGCCGAAAAGCTTTATCCCGTTAGGCGAAGGACGCTGCTCGACCATCTACTGACCTATCCGGGAGGCGTCGAACTCGAGCGAGACCAGACGCCCCTTCGCTCGATTGACCTGTGAGCATCTACCTCTTGGACACGTCGATCCTTTCGGAGCTCGCTCCGGGTCGGCGGGGGCTGCCACCGCCGTGGCTTGTTGAGCTCGGCCGATCGCCCGGCGGGACGCGTCTTTCGGTCATCTCGCTGATCGAGATCGAGGGAGGCATATCCAAGCTCCGCCGAGCCGGAGCTGAGCAACGGGCCTCATCTCTTGAGGATTGGCTCAAGGAATTGCTGTCGGAGTTCGGGGCGGACATCATTCTGGTCGACCGGGAGCTAGCACGAGCGGTCGGCCGCCTGTCGGACCGGGCCGTCTCGATCGGCCGTCATCCTGGCTTGGCCGACATCGCAATCGGGGCGACAGCCCAGGCACATGGCTTGTCTCTGCTGACCCGCAACCTCCGCCATTTCGCGCCGCTCGGGATCACGGCGGTCGATCCATTCGCCAGCCTTCCCCCGTGAACATCTCCGAGGCGTTCATCCGGCGCCCGGTCGCCACGACGCTGATGTCGATCGGAATCTTCCTGATCGGCGCGATCGCCTACCTGTTCCTGCCGGTTGCCTCCATGCCGTCGGTGGACTTCCCCACGATCCGGGTGTCGGCCTCGCGCCCGGGCGCCGACCCGGCCACGATGGCGTCCACCGTCGCGGCCCCGCTCGAGCGGCGGCTCGGCGCGATCGCGGGGGTGACCGAGATCACCTCGACCTCGTCGCTCGGCTCGACCTCGATCTCGATCCAGTTCGACCTCTCGCGCACCGCCGACCGGGCCGCGCGCGACGTCCAGGCGGCCCTGAACGCTGCCGCGACCGATCTGCCCTCCGACCTTCCGACCCTGCCGATCTTCCGCAAGGCCAATCCGGGCGCCTTTCCGGTGCTGATCCTGGCGCTGACCTCGCGGACGCTCGCCGCCTCCGCGATCTACGATGTCGCCGACACCGTGATCGCGCAGCGCATCGCGCAGGTGGAGGGCGTGGCCGAGGTCATCGTGTCGGGCGCCGAACAGCCCGCGATCCGGGTGCGGCTCGACCCGAGCCGCCTCGCGGCGATGAGCCTCTCGCTCGAGGATGTCCGGACCGCGATCGCGGCCACGAACGCGCAGGCACCGCTCGGCTCCTTCGACGGACCCACGCAATCGCTGACGATCGCGACCAACGACCAGTTGGGCGGGCCGGAGGAATACGGCCGCATCGTCGTCCGGTCGCGGAACGGCACCGTGGTCCGGCTCGCGGACGTCGCGGTCGTCGAGCGCGGTACCCGCAACACCCGCGCGGCCGGTTCCTATAACGGCCTTCCGGCCGTGACGCTGCAGGTCACCCGTCAGCCGGGCGCGAATGTGGTCGAGACCGTGGACCGGGTCCGGGCATTGCTGCCGGACCTGAGGCGCTGGATCCCGGCCGCCGTCGACATCGAGATCATGAGCGACCGCACGCTCACCATCCGGTCCTCGCTCGACGACATGAAATGGACTCTCGTCGAGACGATCGGCCTCGTCATGCTGGTCGTCTTCCTGTTCCTCCGCCGAGCGACGCCCACGCTGGCCGCCGGCGTGACCGTGCCGCTGTCGATCGCCGGCACACTGGCAGCCATGTGGCTCTTCGGATTCACGCTCGACAACCTTTCCCTCATGGCGGTCACGATTTCGGTTGGCTTCGTGGTCGACGACGCCATCGTGATGATCGAGAGCGTGCACAAACACCTGGAGCGCGGGATGTCCCGCATCGACGCGGCCATCGCGGGCGCGCGGGATATCGGCTTCACGGTCATCTCGATCAGCCTGTCGCTGCTCGCGGCCTTCATCCCGCTCTTCTTCATGCCCGGGATCATCGGGCGCTTCTTCCACGAATTCGCACTCACCCTCGCGGCCGCGATCGTGGTCTCGACCATCGTGTCGCTCACGGTTGCCCCGACAGTGGTCGCGCGTCTGCCGCAACGGCCCTATCGCGAGACGCGCTTCGACCGGGCCTGCGAGGCCGTGCTCGGCGCCCTGACCCGCGGCTACGGCGCGACCCTCGGGGGCGCCCTGCGGCATCCCTGGCTGATGCTCCTGCTCACGCTGGCGACCGTCGCGCTCACGGTGCAGATGTTCCGGACCGTGCCGAAGGGCTATTTTCCGCAGGACGATACGGGGCTCCTCATCGGCGTCACCGAGGCGTCGCCCGACATCTCCTTCCCGGCCATGGCCGAGCTTCAGGAGCGCGTCGCCGAGCGGGTCAGGGCCGACCGGGCGGTGGTCGGGGTGTCCTCCTCGGCCGGCTCCTCGGGCTGGAGCGGTTCCGTCAACCAGGGGCGGCTCTTCGTCAGCCTGCGCCAGGACGGCGAGCGTGAGAGCTCGAATGCCGTCATTGCCCGCTTGCGGCGGGAACTTGCCAACATTCCGGGCATCCGGACCTTCATGTTCGGCGCCCAGGACGTCAGGGCGGGAGGCCGGCAGGGCCGCTCGCAATACCAGTTCACCTTGCTCTCTCCCGATCTCGGCCTGCTCGACACCTGGACGCCCCGGATCCTGGAGCGCCTGCGCCGGGTGCCGGGCCTCGTCGACGTCTCGAGCGACCGGGACCGGGGCGGGTTGCAGGCCAAGGTCGAGATCGACCGGGCGGCGGCGTCCCGGATGGGAATCCGCATGCAGGACGTGAACGACGCCCTGAACAACGCCTTCTCGCAGCGCCAGGTCTCGACCATCTACACGCAGCGCAACCAGTACCGGGTGGTGCTGGAGGTGGCGCCCGAGGATCGCGACGACCCGGCCGACCTGACCCGCATCTACGTTCCGGGCCGGGACGATGTCGGCGTGCCGCTCTCGGCCATCGCGAAGGTGACACGCGGCCTGTCGCCGCTCACGATCAACCACCAGGGATCCTTTCCGGCGGTCACGATCAGCTACAACGTCGCACCGGGCAGCGCGCTCGAGGAGGTGTCGCGCGGCATCCTGTCGGCCGTGAACGAGCTTCACCTTCCGGACGAGATCCGGGCCGAGTTCGCCGGCGACGCGAAGGATTTCATGGGCAGCGCCGGCGAGTTCGGGATCCTGATCCTGGCCGCGCTCGTCGCCGTCTACATCATCCTCGGCATCCTCTACGAAAGCCTGGTCCATCCGCTGACCATCATCTCGACCCTGCCGTCGGCCGGTCTCGGGGCGCTCATCGCCCTCCAGATCACCGGGCTCGAACTCTCGATCATCGCGCTGATCGGCCTCATCCTCCTGATCGGCCTCGTGAAGAAGAACGGGATCATGCTGGTCGACACGGCGCTCGAACACGAGGCGAGAGGGCTCGACCCGGCCCGGGCCGTGGTGGCTGCCGCGATCGATCGCCTGCGACCCATCCTGATGACCACCTTCGCGGCCCTGCTCGGGGCGGTGCCGCTCGCCATCGCGTCAGGTGTCGGGGCCGAGATCCGTCGCCCGCTCGGCATCACCATCATCGGCGGGCTGATCGTGTCGCAGGTGCTGACGCTCTACACGACGCCCGCCATCTACCTCCTGCTCGGAAAGCTGCATCGGCGGAGCACGGCCGGAAGGCGGCTGGTTCATCCCGCCCCGGCGGGCTGAAGCGAGCAGTCGGGCGTCGCTCCCGAGGCGGGAAGCTTGACAGATTCGGCCATCGATGAGAATGAACGTTCATTCTCGTGGCTGCCATGCTCCAGATCAACCCCGATCCGCCGGACCGCAAGACCCGCATTCTCGACGCGGCCGAGCATTGTTTCGTGCGGGCCGGCTTCCACCGCACGACGATGCAGGACATCGCCGCCGAAGCCGGGATGAGCGCCGGCAATCTCTATCGCTATTTCCCGTCCAAGGATTCCGTCGTCGAGGGCCTGTGCGAGCGCGACCGGCGCGATCTCGCCGGCGATTTCGCCTCCTTCGAGGGCGGCGGCGACTTCATGGCGACCTTCTTCGATCTCGGCCGCAAGCATTTCGAGGACGAGCCTCGCGAAAAGGCCGTGCTCTGCCTCCAGATCTGGGCCGAGGCGGCCCGCTCGCCGGTGGTGGCAGACTTCGTGGCGGGTTTCGTCGAAGACGTCACCAGCCGGCTGACCGCGCTGCTCGAAGAGGCCCGTGCCGCCGGACGGGTCGGGCGCGACATCGATCCTCAGGCTGTCGCCATCCTGATCTCCACCCTGGCCGACGGCCTCTTCGTGCGCCGCGCCGTGGTTCCGAGCTTCGACGCCGCCCGCGAGGTCCCCCGGGTCCTCAACCTGATCGGCGCCCTCGTATCCGGCGCCATGCCCCTGCCCTGCCCCAAACGCCTCGCCGAGGACGCCGGATGAAACCCTCACGCCTCGCCGCCATCGCGCTCGTGGTCGGAGGCGCCGCCTGGATCGGCTCGGGTGTGCTCGGGCGCGACGCCGCGACTTCCCGGACGGCCAATGTCGAAACCGCTCGTACCCCGGCGATCCTGCCGCGCTTCAAGGTCGCGGCGCTCCCGGTCCGGACCGAGATGCACCAGCGCCGCGTCGTCCTCCAGGGACGCACGGAGGCGGACAAGCGCGTGATGGCCGTTGCCCGGGTCTCCGGCGTGGTGCTGGATCTGCGAGTCCGGCGCGGCTCGGTCGTGAAGGCGGGCGACATCGTCGCGGTGCTGTCGGACGAGGCGCGCGAGTCGCAGGTCGCCCAGGCCCTGGCACGGCTCGAACAGCGCAAGGCCGAGGCGGCCGCGCGGCTGCGCCTGATCGAGTCCGGCAGCTATCCGGCCATCAACAAGTCGGCCCTCCAGGCCGAGCTCCGGGCGGCAGAGGCCGGTCTCGCGCAGGCCCAGGCCGAACAGAAGAAGGGCGAGATCACGGCGCCGATCTCGGGCGTCGTGAACGAGGTCCCGGTCGAGATCGGCCAGGCCCTCCAGGTCATGATGTCGGGCGCGAATGTCGCGGAGATCATCGGGCTCGACCCGATGCTGGCCGTGGTGGAGGTCGCCGAACGGCAGCTCGCCGGCGTCGTGGTGGGCGGCCGGGCCGAGGTGAAGCTCGTCACGGGCGAGCGCGTCGCCGGCCGCATCCGCTTCGTCTCGAAACGCGCCAGCCAGGGCACCCGCACCTACCGGGTCGATGTCGAGCTCCCCAATGCCGACGCGCGCATTCCGGACGGCGTCACGGCCGAGGTCGACCTGCTCCTCGCCCCCGTGCCGGCGGCCCGCGTGCCGCGCTCGGCCCTCACCTTCTCGTCCGAGGGCCGGCTCGGAATCCGCCATGTCGGCGCCGACGAGAAGGTCGTCTTCACGCCCGTCGCGATCGTCGAGGACGTAATGCAGGAGCTCTGGCTATCCGGGCTTCCCGATGGTGCGCGGGTGATCGTCCAGGGCCAGGATTTCGTGAAGGAGGGCGAGGCCGTCGAGGTCCTGCCGGCGGCGGCCCAGGGATGAGGCCCATGGCTTGTCCGCTCATCCCGGCGAAAGCCGGGATCCAGGATACCGGGAGGGGCAGCGCCCCGGCTTGCGCCGGGGTGAACGGCGGAGGCGCGAGACCATGAGAAACCCCGTCGATTACGCGATCGGCCATGCGCGGCTGACCCTGTCGGTCCTGCTCTTCCTGCTCGTCGCGGGCTTCTCGGCCTATCTGTCGATCCCGAAGGAGGCCGAGCCCGACATCAAGGTGCCAATCGTCTACGTGAACGTCACGCAGCGGGGCATCTCGCCGGAGGATTCCGAGCGGCTGATCCTGCGCCCGCTCGAGACGCAGCTGAAATCGGTCTCGAACATCAAGGAGATGCGCAGCCAGGCTTTCGAAGGCGGCGGCTTCGTGCTGGTCGAGTTCGTGGCCGGCTTCGACCCGAACCGGGCATTGGCCGACATCCGGGCCAAGACCGACATGGCCAAGAAGGACCTGCCGCGCGACGCAGACGAGCCGATCGTGCAGGAAGTCAACCTCTCGCTCTTTCCGGTGATCGTCGTCGCGCTCGGCGGCGACGTGCCGGAACGCACGCTTCTCCGCCTCGCCCGCCAGGCGAAGACGCTGCTGGAAGGTCTGCCGGGCGTCCTCTCGGCCGAGCTTCGCGGCGCGCGCGACGAGGCCGTCGAGATCATCGCCGAGCCGATGCTCATGAGGAGCTACGGCATCAATCTGGGCGACCTGACCAACGCCTTCACGGCTGGCAATTCGCTGGTCGCCGCCGGCGCCATCGAGAGCGCGTCCGGCCGCTTCGCCGTGAAGGTGCCGTCACTCATCGAGACGCCCGCCGACGTCCTGAAATATCCCATCGCGGCCTCTGCCGGCGCGACCGTGACGCTGGGCGACGTCGCGGAGGTGCGGCCGACCTTCAAGGACGCGAATTCGATCACCCGTCTCAATGGCAAGAGCGCCATCGCGATCGAGGTGGTGAAACGCACCGGCGCGAACCTGATCGAGACCGTCGACGGGGTGAAGGTCGCGATGGCGCAGGTGCGCCAGAGCTGGCCCTCGACGGTCCAGGTAAACTTCACCCAGGACAAGTCGAAGACGATCCGGGACATGCTGCACGAGCTGCAGAACTCCGTCATCACGGCCGTCCTCCTCGTCTTCGTGATCATGCTGGTCGTGCTCGGCGGCCGGGCCTCGCTCTTCATCGGGATCGCCATCCCGGCCTCGTTCCTGACCGGCATCCTGGCCCTGCAGATGGCCGGTCTCACGGTGAATATCGTCGTCCTCTTCGGCCTGATCCTGGCCGTCGGCATGCTGGTCGACGACGCCATCATCGTGTCGGAATTCGCCGAGCGCCGGATGCAGGACGGGATGCCGCCGCGCGAGGCCTATTCGCTCGCCGCCAAACGCATGGCCGGTCCTGTCATTTCCGCCACCGCGACCCGGATCGCTGCCTTCTCGCCGCTGATGTTCTGGCCGGGCATCGTCGGCGAGTTCATGAAATACCTGCCGATCACCCTCATCGCGACGCTGTCCGCCTCGCTCGTGGTCGCGCTCTTCTTCACGCCGACGCTCGGCGCGCTGCTCGGGCGCGCCAATACGGGGGCGGCCCATGACGACCGCATGGCCGATCGCGGGCCCTATATGCGGATCGTGGGCGCGGCCATCACGCGCCCGCTCTCGACCCTCGCGATCGCGGCTGCCGTCCTGGTCGGCGTCGTCACCGCCTATGGCCGCTTCGGTCACGGCGTCGAGTTCTTCCCCGACGTCGAGCCGGATTTCGGCCTCGTGCAGGTCCGGGCCCGCGGCAACCTCTCGATGTCCGAGAAGGACCAGCTCGTCCGCCACGTCGAGGCGCGGCTTCTCGGCATGCCGGAATTGTCCACGATCTATGCCCGGGCCGGCGATGGCCAGCGCGGCTCGAACGAGGTGACCGAGGATACCGTCGGGACGGTCCAGTTCGAATTCGTGGATTGGCGCCTGCGCCGCCGCGCCTCCCTCATCATGAACGACATCCGGGACCGCACGAAGGACATCCCGGGCGTTATCATCGAGGTGACGAAGCCTCGGGCCGGACCCGCGACAGGCAAGCCCGTCACGATCCAGCTCTCGGCCTTCGAACCCACGGCGCTGCCGGGAGCCGCCCGCAAGGTCGCGGACATGTTGCGCGCTCGATCCGACACGCGCGACGTCGACGACGGCCTACCGCTGCCCGGCATCGACTGGCGCCTCGAAGTCGACAAGGCGGAGGCCGCGAAATTCGGCGCAACCCCGGCCTCGGTCGGGGCCGCCGTGCAGCTCGTCACGAACGGCGTCAAGGTCACGGAATACCGCCCCGTCGAGACCGACAAGTCCGTCGACGTGCTGGTGCGCTTCCCCGAGAACCGCCGCTCGCTCGATCAGCTCGACGAACTCCGCATCAACACCGCGATGGGCGGGGTCCCGATCGGCAACTTCGTCACCCGGAAGGCGGCCCAGAAAGTCGGCCAGATCAATCGCGTCAACTCGATGCGGGTCGTGACGGTGACGTCGAATGTCGGCGAGGGCGTGCAGAGCGCGCAGGTGCAGTCGGAGGTTGCGGCCGAGCTCGCCAAGACCGATCTCGGCGCCGGCGTGACCTTCCGGCTGAAGGGCGAGGACGAGGAGCGGGCCAAGGCCGGCGCCTTCCTGATGAAGGCGTTCGGGGCTGCGCTCTTCCTGATCTTCGCGATCCTGCTCGCGCAGTTCAACCGCTTCTCGTCGGTGATGATCACGCTCTCGGCCGTGATCATGTCGACCGTCGGCGTCCTGATCGGCTTCATGGTGATGGGCCAGCCCTTCGGGGTGGTGATGGGCGGGATCGGCGTGATCGCGAACGCGGGCGTCATCGTGAACAACAACATCGTCCTGATCGACACCTACGACCGCCTGCGCGAGGACGGCGTCTCGGCCCGCGACGCCATCCTCGAGACCTGCCGCGAGCGGGCGCGGCCGGTGGTGCTGACGGCTGTCACGGCCGTGCTGGGCGTGCTGGCCATCGCCTTCGGGGTGAATATCGACTTCCTGCACCGGGCCGTCGATATCGGGGCGCCGTCGACGCAATGGTGGATCAACCTCTCGACTGCCATCGTCTTCGGGCTCGGCTTCGCGACCGTGCTGACCCTCATCGTGACGCCGGCGCTCCTGATGGTGATCGCCAACATGGCAGCCTGGCGGCAGGCCCGCGCGTCCCGCCGGAACGAGCGCCGCGCGTCCCGCCTGGCAGCCCGGACCGGCGGCTTCCAGCCGATGCCCGCGGAGTGAACCGGGCGAAATTAAACAGCGCATTGCGGTAGTCAGGGTCGAAATCCGTCTGTCCTGGCGCGCGGGGCATGGACATCCGCTGCCCTGCGCGGCAGGAGGTCGCGATGCCGCAGATCGAGACCAAGAACAAGCTTCTCGCCGGATACGTCGCGCTGGCGCCCGTGATCCCGGTCGTGACGATCGCGGACGAGAAGACCGCCGAGGCTTTGGCCCGCACCTTGGTCGAAGCCGGACTGCCGGTCGTCGAAGTGACGCTCCGGACGAAAGCCGCCCTGCGCGCGATCGAACGCATCGCCCGGCTGGTACCCGAAGCCGTGATCGCGGCCGGCACGATCCAGCGGCCGGGGCAGATCGAGGACGTCGCCTCGGCCGGCGCGAAGCTGATCGTCACGCCGGGGACGCCGCCGGCGCTGGCCGAGGCGCTGGCCGAATCCGCCCTGCCGGCGATGCCGGGCTGCGCCACGGTCTCGGAAGCGATGGCGCTGGCCGACCTTCGCTTCAGCTACCTGAAATTCTTCCCCGCGATCGCCTCCGGCGGCCTCGCCTGGCTGAAAGCCGTCGCGGCGCCGGTGCCGCAGGTCTCCTTCTGCCCGACGGGCGGGCTCGACGCCGCGAGCGCGCCCGCCTTCCTGGCCCTCCCGAACGTCGCCTGCGTGGGCGGCGCCTGGATGGTGCCGGCCGACGCGGTCGCGGCCGGCGACTGGGCGCGGATCGGCACGCTCGCCCGGGCGGCCGCGGGTCTGTCCAGGGCTCGCTGATCCGGCGCGCCCTTGCGGCAGGCGCGGGTTTCAACCATATCAATCTGGTCGATCTCTCGAGCGAGGCTCACAGCCTCCCGATCGAAGGCCGATATCACACCCGCACAATCGGGATCACGGCACGGGGCGTCACGAGGACGTCACGGCCGCCATCATACGTTCGGCAGATGAAGCCGACTGTAGGAACCATGCTGCAAGTCACCAAGGCCAAGACCAACGACACCGATCATCGCCGCGCCAAGAGCGGCTCCAAGGCCCAATGCCCGCCCGTCTGGCGGCCCGAGGCCTCCGGCCTCACCCGTGACGAACTTCGGCAGATCGTTCTGGATACGCTCGGCTGACCGAGCGCTCACCGCGTTTCCTTACGGACCGTCGAAACCCTGAGACTTGTTCGCCCGTAACGCGTTGCCAGGACGCTTGCTCGTTTCGTGGCGCGCGACTGGACATCGACCTCATGCTGATCACCCGGCGTCTTCTCACGGCCGGCGCCTCCGCGCTCGCCGCTGCCGGCTGTTCGCCGCTGGCGATTTTCGACGCCGTGGCGCCGCGCGACTCGGGCACGACCAAGCCCGGACGGGCGCTGGCCTACGGGCCGCATCCGCGGCAGACGCTCGACGTCCATGTTCCCTCAAGCCCGGGATCGGCGGCTGCTCCAGTGGTCGTCTTCTTCTACGGCGGCTCCTGGAAGGGCGGCACCAAGGAGGAATACGACTTTGTCGGCGCCGCGCTCGCGGCTCAGGGTTTCGTCGCCGTGCTGCCGGATTACCGCGTCTACCCCGAGGTTCGCTTCCCCGACTTCCTCGAGGACAGCGCGGCGGCGGTGGGGTTCGCGCAGCAGAACGCCGCGCGGTTCGGCGGCGACGGCAGCCGGATCATCCTGGCCGGCCATTCGGCCGGGGCCTACAATGCCGCGATGCTGGCCTATGACGGCCGTTATCTCGGCCGGGCCGGCGTCCCGGCCGGCACGGTCCGGGGCTTCGCCGGGCTGTCCGGACCCTACGATTTCCTGCCGCTCGATCCCGGCACGGCCCAGGAGGTTTTCGGCGACGCGCCGGACAAGCGCGCGACACAGCCGATCACCTTCGCGGGCCGCGGGTCGCCGCCTTCGTTCCTCGCCTCGGGCACGGCCGACGACACGGTTCGGCCGAAGAACACGGTGAATCTCGCCGCTAAGCTGCGGGCAGCCGGCGTGCCCGTGGTCGAGCGGCTCTACGAGGGGCTCGACCACAAGGACACGCTGATCTCGCTCTCCGTCCCCTTCCGGGGAAGCGCGCCCGCGCTGGCCGAGATGTCGAGCTTCGTCAGGAGCCTCGGGGCTGGGCGCGGCCGCGTGGGCTGAAGCCACAAACCGCTCATCCCGGCGAAAGCCGGGATCCAGCCTCGCGACCTGGGCCCCGACTTTCGCCCGGGTGAGCGGAGGCCTTATCCCACGGCAGAGGCCCGCCAAATCCCGTCCGTACCCTCGGCCGAGGTCAGCCTGCCCCGGCGAATGAGGTAGTTCACGTGCGCCAGGACCTCGCTGAAGGCGAAGCCGGTCTGGTGCGCGTCGAGCTCGCGCTGGAAGATCACCGGCACGAGCTCGGCCCCGGAGCGCGGCGCCTCCCGGCAGGCCACCACGATCTCGCCGCAGCGCTCCTCGTGATGCTGCGCCATGGCGTCGAGCCGGGCATGCAGGCCCGTGAAGGGCAGGTCGTGCCCGGGCAGCACGAAGGTGTCGGCCGACATCGTGCTCTTCAGGCTCCGCAGCGAGCGCAGGAAGATGCCGAGCGGGTCGCCCGAGGGGTCGCGCGCTTGGACGCTGACATTGGGAGAGATGCGGGGCAGCACCTGGTCGGCCGAGAGCAGGAGGTTCTCGGAGGCGAGATGCAGCATCATCTGCTCGGAAGCGTGGCCGCCGCCCGTCAGCACGTGAAAGCTGCGCCCGCCGATGATCAGCCGGTCGCCCGCGATCACGCGACGGAAGGTGTGCGGCAGGCCGGTCAGCATGCGCAGGTAGTCGTGGCCGCGCGTCATGACGGCGTTGGTCACGGTCTCGTCGAGGCCGTTCTCGACATAGAAACCGCGATAGGGGTCCTTCTCGAGCGAGGCCGGATCGGTCGTGAGGACCAGAGCCTGCAGATACTCGGTCTCCGTCATGTCAAGCGGGAGGTCGAGCGTCTCGGCGAGCCATCCGGCCGCCCCGACATGGTCGGGATGCATGTGGGTGACGATGAGGCGCGTGAGCGGCCGGCCGGCGAGCGGGCCGGCGAGGAGCGCCTCCCAGACCTCCTTCGTCGCCGCGTTGCCGATCCCGGTATCGACCACCGCCCAGCCCGCGCCGTCCTCGATCAGGTAGACGTTGACGTGGTTCAACCGGAAGGGCAGCGGCAGTCGGGCCCAGAGGATGCCGGGCGCGACCTCGATCGTCTCCCCCCATTCGGGCGGGACAGGGTGAGGATGCGCGAGGGCGGGAGCGACCGGGGATGCCATCCGGGTTGGCTACAGGGGGAGGTGCCCCACCTCAAGGCCGCGTCGCGCCCGCGCCCCTAGAGCGGTTTCAGCTTACTCCGGTTCGTATCCAGCGGCTCTGAAGTAGTTGGC
>NZ_CAXTAZ010000006.1:0-130656 GCF_964242715.1 uncultured Enterovirga sp. | reverse complement strand
CGCCGAGCCGCTCGCTCGCGGCCCGGAAGCTGCGCGTCTCAGCGACGGCAAGAAACACCGTCAGTCCTTCTAGCCTGTCGATCATTGGTTAGCTCCGCTTACCAGCGTATCCGGAAACAGCGTCTATGTCGCAAGCTGGCCTGCACCTATCTCCGGTTTGTCAAAGACGCTTCAGCTTGGCCTCTATGGTGACCAGGCGTTTTCGCCCGCTAACGACCGCGAAGATCGCGCTCCGGACAGCAAGGATGCCGGCATGACAAGTAATTCTGTCGATTGCGCTCATCGCGACGGCAGCAATGTCGGCACCGGTCATCTCGCTTGCGCAAAGCGCGGGACCGTTGTCCGCATCGACACAGCAGAAACAATCATTCGGCGAGCAACCCATGGCACACCACCCCTATACCGGCATGTGGATCACGAACGACGGCCGGATCCGCCATGAGCTTCTGCCGAACGGCCGTTACGACGAGGCCCGGGGCAACCGCGAAAGCGCCTATCGCGGGCGCTATGAAATCAAAGGCAGCCACATCGACTACTGGGACGACACTGGCTTCACGGCGGACGGGATTTCGTCGACGCCGACACCCTGCACCATGGCGGCATGATTCTGCGCCGCAGGTAGGCCGCCAACAGCCCTCGACATCACGTCGGACAGCCAGGTCCCTTTCTATCTGCACGACTGCGAATTCACGAAGGAGGGTCGTCATTGACTTACGCCACAATCGACAGACGGAAGGTCCTTGCGACCGGCGCGGGGTTCGGCGCCGCCGTCGTGACGGGCGCGTCGGCCGGCTTTGCCTTCGCCCAGGCATCCGCCATCCCGAGCGATACCGAGACTGCGCGGACGCTCCTCACCGTCAATGGCGGCGCGGCCGTCATCGACGCCGACCCTCGCACCACTCTCCTTGACGCGCTTCGCGAGCAACTCGGGCTCACGGGGACGAAAAAGGGCTGCGACCAGGGGCAGTGCGGCGCCTGCACAGTGCTGATCAACGGTCGCCGCGTGAACAGCTGCCTCACGCTCGCGCTCATGCACGAGGGCGACGCGGTGACGACCATCGAGGGGCTCGGCTCGCCCGACAACCTGCACCCGCTACAGCGGGCCTTCATCGAGCGTGATGGATTCCAGTGCGGCTACTGTACGCCGGGTCAGATCATGTCGGCAGCGGCCATGCTGGACGAGGCGCGACGGGGCGCGCCGAGCCACGTCACTGCCGACCTCGACGCGCCGCCCGCACTGACCGACCCCGAGATCCGCGAGCGCATGAGCGGCAACATCTGCCGCTGCGCCGCCTATCCGAACATCGTCGCGGCCATCCGCGATGTCGCCGGAGCGCCGACATGAACCGGTTCACCTACGAGCGCCCGGGCAGCCCTGCCGAGGCGGCCCGCGCGGCCGCCGCCAGGTCCGGCGCCAAGTTCATCGCCGGCGGCACCAACCTGCTCGACCTGATGAAGCTCGGGATCGAGACGCCCGCCCACCTGATCGACGTGAACCGGATCGGCCTCGATGCCATCGAGCCGATGCCGGACGGCGGCTTGCGGATCGGCGCGCTCGTCCGCAACGCCGACCTTGCGGCGGATGCCCGGGTGCGCCGCGACTACGCGGTGCTCTCCCGTGCGCTCCTCGCCGGCGCCTCCGGGCAGCTGCGCAACAAGGCCACGACGGCCGGCAACCTGCTCCAGCGCACGCGCTGCCCCTACTTCTACGAGACCGCGATGCCCTGCAACAAGCGCACGCCCGGCTCCGGCTGCGCGGCGCTCGAGGGCTTGAGCCGAAGCAACGCCGTGCTCGGCGCCAGCGACGCCTGCATCGCCGTCCACCCGTCCGACATGGCGGTGGCGATGCGGGCGCTCGACGCCACCGTCGAGACCGTCGCGCCAAACGGCGCGACGCGAGCGATCCCGATTGCCGACTTCCACCGGCTACCTGGCGAGGAGCCGGCGCGCGAGACGAACCTCCTCTCGGGCGAGCTCATCACGGCCGTGACGCTGCCTTCGCCCGTGCGGGGCATGCACGTCTACCGCAAGGTTCGCGATCGCGCCTCCTACGCGTTCGCGACCGTATCGCTCGCAGCCGTTCTCGTTCGAGACGGTGACCGCGTCAGGGCAGCCCGGTTCGCCTTCGGCGGGCTCGCCCATCGGCCGTGGCGGGTCGAAGCGGCGGAGCGCGAAACGGCGCGCGGAGCCGCCGCCGTCTCCGACACCATCGTCGCCGGAGCCCGGACGACGACGCACAACGCCTTCAAGCTGCCGCTCGCACGCCGCCTCGTCGCGGCCGCGATGGCCGACGCCACCAGAGGATAGATCGATGATCGGCCAAGCGTTGAACCGCGTCGACGGTCCCCTCAAGGTCACGGGGCGTGCGCGGTACTCCTACGAGCGTCCGGATTTCGGGCGCGCGGCGGTGGGCTACATGCTCGGCGCGACGATCGCGAAAGGTCGCGTCACCCGTCTCGACGTGACAGCGGCCGAGAGCGCGCCGGGCGTGCTCTTGGTCATGACCCACCGGAACGCGCCGGCGCAGGCCATGCGGAACGGCAGTTCGCCGGAAGGGTTCGGCCGGGCCTGGCCGGTGCTCGAGGGCGACCGGGTCACCTTCTTCGGCCAGCCGGTCGCGCTGGTCGTCGCCGAGACCTTCGAGCAGGCCCGGAGCGCAGCCGCGCTCGTTCGGGTCGCGTACGCGGTGGAGCGCGGCGCCTATGATCTCGCGACCTACGCCAAGCGTGCGTACGCGCCGAGAACCGCTAATGTCGGGCTCGCGACCGACTCGGTGTACGGCGATCTCGATCGGGCGATGTCGGACGCCCCGGTCACGCTCGACCAGATCTACACGACCCCGGCCCAATTCGCGCAGCCTATGGAGCCCCAAGCCTGTCTCGCGCAGTGGATCGACGGCGACCTGCACGTTCGCGCCTCGCTGCAGATCATCGGCGGCGCCCGTCTCGCGCTGGCCCGCACGCTCCAGATCGCGCCGGAGCGGGTGCATGTGGACGCGGCCTATGTCGGCGGCGGCTTCGGGTCCAAGCTCCGCATCCATGAGGAGGCCGTGTTCGCGGCGCTCGCCGCACGTGAGCTGCGCCGGCCGGTCAAGGTCGCACAGACGCGCCGGCAGGTTTTCACGATCGCCGGCCGCCGCCCCGAGACGATCCAGCGCGTGCGCCTCGCCGCGACCGGCGACGGGCGGCTCACCGGCGTCGGCCACGACGTCAATATGCAGGGGAGCGAGCGCGAGCTCTTCGTCGAGCAGACCGCGACCGTGATGCGCTCACTCTACGCCGCGCCGAACCGCCTGACGCGGCACCGCGTGACGAACCTCGACGTCGGCTTCGGCGAGGCGGTGCGTGGGCCGGGCGAGCTGCCGGGCCTGCTCGCCATCGAGTCGGCCGTTGATCAGCTAGCCCATGAGCTTGGCATCGACCCGATCGAGCTCCGTATCCGCAACGAGCCCGAGCGCGATCCCGAGAAGGACATCCCGTTCAACGGCCGCCGAATGGTCGAGTGCATGCGGGAGGGCGCTCGGCGCTTCGGATGGGCCGATCGCCCGACCCGACCCGGGACGCGTCGCGAAGGCGCTGACCTGATCGGCATCGGGATGGCGGCGGCCATCCGGATGCACTTCCAGGGCGCGACGCGAGTCGCAGTTCGTATGGAGGGAGACGGACGGGTGATCGTCCGCTCCGACATGACCGATATCGGCACCGGAACCTACACGATCCTGGCTCAGGTCGCCGCCGAGGCGCTCGGCGTGCCGGCAGATCGGGTCACAGTGGAACTGGCCCGCACGGACCTTCCTCCCAGCCCCGGCTCGGGCGGCTCGTGGGGAGCTTCGAATTCCAGCAACGCTCTCTACCGCGCCTGCGAGGCGCTCAAGGCCAAGGTCTTCGGGCCGGCAAACAGCCCTGGCGAACAAGTCGACCTCGCGGGCGAGGTCGCGCGACGCTTTCCGGACGGGATCGAAGGCGAGGGCTCGATCGTCGGCATGGCGAACGAGCCCAACTTCAAGGACTATTCGCAACACACCTACGGGGCGAGCTTCGCGGAGGTCGCGGTCGACTCGGTCACGGGAGAGATACGGCTGCGTCGCATGCTGGGCGTGTTCGCGGCGGGCCGGATCATCAATCCGAAAACGGCGAATTCCCAGCTGATCGGCGGCATGATCTGGGGCGTGAGTTCTGCCCTGTACGAGGCCGCGCATGTCGATCCGCGCTACGGCCACGTGGTCAACGGCGACCTCGCCGAGTACGTTCTGCCCGTGCATGCCGACATCCCGGCGATCGAGGCGATTCTCCTGGACGACTTCGATGACAAGGCGAACCCGCTCGGCCTCAAGGGCGTCGGCGAGCTCGGGGTGTGCGGCACGGGCGCCGCGGTCGCGAACGCCGTGTTCAACGCCACCGGCATCCGCGTGCGCGACTTCCCGATCACGCCCGACAAGCTCCTCGAGAGATTGCCCGAGCTGGCGTGAACGGCGACGCTTCGTCCTCCCACGACGACCCCGCTCCGTCCCGGCCGGCCGCGTCGGACGAGGGCGGCACGCCCATCGCCTGGCTGTTGCCCCTGATCCTGGCGGGCCTCGTCCTCGCGACGGTGGTGCCGGTCGTGCTGCTCGGCTTCTTCGGAGCGTGGGACAACACCAACCGACTCCTAGGCGAGCGCAGCGAGCTCGTCCTCGATCTCCTGGTCGACAGGCTCGCAGGCCATCTCGAGCCCGTGCGGGCCCAACTCGCCTACGCGGCGGAAGCGGTCCGGCGGGAAGCGCTCGACGTCGTCGACTAGGCGGCCATGACGGCCTTTCTGGCGGGATCGCTCGCGGCGGTCCCGCAGGTCAATGCCGTCGCCTTCGTCCGCCCGGACGGGACCGTGCGACGTCATGAGCGCACGGGTCACGCGAGCTTCGACGAGATGGCCGCCACGCTCCCCGGAGTGCAACGGAGCATCGCCGAGAACCGGACGGACCCGGGCCTGCGCTGCGCCGGGCCGCTCTGGAGCGTCGCCCTCGGCCAGCCGATCCTGGCCGCGCACGTTCCGCTGAGAGGTCCGGGCGACGAGGACCGGGGCTTGCTCGTCGCGGTCGTCTCCGTGGCCGAGCTGTCGCGCCCCCGTCGCTGAGATGGCGCGGGTGTCCGACCGCACCCCGTTCATCCTGGCCGGACGCGACCGCGTGCTCGCGCATCCGGCGCTCGTGACCCCGGAGGCCGAGAGCCGGGCAGGGCCGGACGAGCCACTCCCGGCTGTCGGCACCCTCAAGGATCCCGTGCTGGCACGAATCTGGATGCGTCAGGCCAACGTCCTGCTGTTCTATGCACGATCGCAGGCGCACTGGAGCTGGTTCGGGCCCGGCAGCTTCGACGCCAACACCTACGTCTACCGCGCCGTCGCCGATTACGGAGCCGAGCCCCGATCAGGACATGCTGGACGCCGTCATGGCTGCGGTGGAGCGCGACAAGGCTCGTCGGAAGTGTGCGGCTGCCCTCGACGCGCTGCGGGCCGAGTACGGATCCATCACCTCCCGCGAGCGGGAGGTGATGGCCCATGTCGCGGCGGACCTCATGAACAAGCAGATCGCCGGGCTAATCGGGCTCAGCGAGATCACCGTCAAGATCCACCGCGGCAACGTCATGCGGAAGATGGGCGTCCGCTCGCTCGCGGACCTGGTCCGGAAGGCCGAGGCACTCGGGCTGTCGCACTCGGCCGGGGGCAACCGGCAAACCTGAGTATGATTCATCTCGGGGCCTCTCCTCCCCATAACCGAACCTCAGCAGCGCATTGTGCGTGTCGACGCACGGGCACGGTGGTCGGAAATTGTCGTTCATGCCGCTCGTTCCCATCATCGCCATCGTGGACGACGACGACGGCGTGCGGCTGTCGCTGGCGAGCCTCGTCAGGTCCCTGGGTTACAAGGTCCGCACCTACGAATCGGGCTTGGAATTCCTCGGTAAGCCGCCAGGCGAGGAGCCTGCCTGTATGATCGCGGACGTGCAGATGCCCGAAATGACCAGGGATGAGCTCCAACAGAAGCTCATCGCGAGCGGCCGGGACGTTTCCGATTATCTTCATGACGGCGTTTCCGAGGGCAGAGAGCGCGGTGGTGTCGAGCTTGGCGTGTCCGAGCAACACCTGAATGACGCCGATATCGAGGTCCTGTTCCAGCAGATGCGTCGCGAAGCTGTGGCGCAGCGTGTGCGGGCTGACCCGCTTGCGGATGCCGGCGACGTCTGCGGCCTCGTGAACGGCGCGGTTGAGCTGGCGCGTCGAGATCGGCTCGAGCGCGTTGCGGCCGGGGAACAGCCAGCCGTGAGGCAGCATGACGCCTCGGCGCCTGCCCTCGCGCCACCACAGCCGGAGCAGCTCGAGGAGTTGCGGCGACAGCATGGCGTCGCGGTCGTTGCGCCCCTTGCCCTGCTCGACGCGGATCAGCAAGCGCGTCGAATCGATGTCGCCGATCTTCAGCGCGGCCACCTCCGACACGCGTAGTCCCGCGCCGTAGGCGGTGCCGAGCGCCGCTTTGTGCTTCGGGCCCGGTGCGGCCTCGAGCAACCGTCCGACCTCCTCGATGCTCAGCCCGCTCGGGAGCTTGCGGGGATGGCGCATCAGGATTAGGCGCCGCGACAGATCGGGAGGGTGGAGCGTCACGGTGAAGAGAAAGCGCAACGCCGAGACCGAGGCGTTGACGGTCGGCGGTTGCGCGCCGCTCTCGGTCTGATGGATCTGGAAGCGGCGGATATCCTCGGCCGACGCTGTGTCCGGCGCACGACCGAGAAACGTGGCGAAGCCGCTCACAAAGCGAAGATAGTCGCGTTGCGTCTCCTCGCGCAGGCCGCGCAGGGCCATGTCGTCGAGCATACGCCGCCGCAGCGGGCTGACAGGGCGTGGGGTCGATTGGTCGGACATCGGATCTCTCGAGCTGGAGGAGTGACCCTCCATGCTCGGAGCCCGACCCGACTCCGCTCAACCCGCCCAACCGACCGTGACCACGCACCACCCCGCCTAGCGCCTCCCGCGAAGCGGGTTCGCGCATGGGCGAGAAGCGGAAATGAGCCGGAGCGAGACGCCCGTGGCGTCATCGTCGAAGCGCAAAGTGCGCTTCAGTGATTTGGATCTCGCCCGATCAGAGGTGCTCATTATCACTGGCCGATTGGGCGAGAGCTCGGATTCTTGATCTGCTCAGCCAGCCGCCGGAACTCGGCCGATTGCGCCCAGGCGGTCGACCGGATGCCGACCCGGGCGCGCTGCCGCGCCGCAAGCTTCTCACGCCGTGACGTCGAGGCTGGGTTCAGCGGATTGCGGATCGCGAGGCGGGCGGAGTTCGCCGCCAACGGAAGTGGGCATGTACCAGCGCCCAGAAAATCACCTCATCTCCACGGCCGGCGAACAAGGCCTTCTGAAGCACCCGGCTGATCTAGGTCACGGCTCTCATCGGCTCGTAGCGCGACGTGAGTTCGTGAGCTCGAGCTGTGCATCCAACATGCGGATCAAGAGCCGAACTCCTAATTTCGTCAGGTACGTTGATGCCGTCGTGCTCCAGGCTCCCTATTGTTCACAAGTCAGACCCTCGTATGAGAAGTGGCGACTCGACGCGGGATCGTCGCAACGCGACCACTCCGATCATTACTTCCTGTAGTCTGGTTGTTCACGGTCGAGTTTCCGACGAAGAGCTTGCCAAACAAGCTGACCTTTGGTGCCTTCCGACGAGAATTGCGCCGTCGTCCGGGCTACGACATCAGCGGGAGGTATCGACAAAGGCGCTCCGCTGGATTGTGCACCAATCTGAATACGACAGGATTGCTCAAAATAATACATTCGATAGAATGCCTCAGCTACGGTTCTGCCGATAGTGAGCAATCCGTGATTTCTCATAATCATACAGGCACGACCTGACAGGTCTCGAACAATTCGATCTCGTTCACTCAAATTGTCGTCCGCGGCAATACCTTCGTATTCGTGGATGACGATCTCGTCCTGGAACTCCATGCTTACCTGATTCAAAGGCAGTAGGCCACCTGTCTGAGCGGCCACAATCATGCCAGCCAGCGTATGGGTGTGCATGACGCAAGCGGCGTTTGGATGAGCGCGGTGCAACGCCGAGTGTATCACAAACCCAGCCGGGTTCACCGGCATCGACGTGGACTGAAGAGGCTGCCCCTCAGCGTCGACGACCACAAGACTGCTCGCGGTGATCTCCTCGAAGAGGAGGCCGTACGGGTTAACAAGGAAGCGGTGACCATCTCCCGGCACCCGAACGGAGAGATGGGTATATACGAGATCGCTCATGCCAAAGTGAGCAATCAAGCGGTAAGCTGCCGCAAGTTCTTCGCGCAACTCCGTAATGCACGGAACGTGACTTAATTTTCGTCCGTCGGCGACCATCGGCTTCGTGCCATGCTAGTTTGCTGATTAGTCAACGGGCACTCGGGCCGAGGCGAACGTCGCCGAAGCCATTCGTCGTCGAACGACGTCCTCCCCTGAATGAGTAGGCCGACCACCAAGGCCGATCTCGACCAGCGGCATCTGGCAGCGACCCTCTCGTCAGTTGCTCAACCAGTGATCACGCTGCCCACGCCTCGCCAAAAACAGCCCAAACTTTCAGATTGACAACGCGTCGCGGGTTCGTTCACATATACATGTATAGATAAGCGGAGCCGGTCGGTCAATGCGCTCAGCCCATAACGAATCGCACGCTCAGCCTCAGGGCGCCGAACCGAGCCAGAAAGGGTCGTCGATGCCCCTCGACGGGATCAAGGTCCTCGACCTGTCGCGGGTCCTTGCGGGACCGTTTTGCGCCTCAATGCTCGCAGACCTCGGAGCGAGCGTGACGAAGGTTGAGATGCCTGTTGGGGGGGACGACTCCCGCCATTTCACGCCACACATCGACGGCGAGAGCAGCTATTTCATGCTCGTTAATAGGGGAAAGAAAAGCTTCACTCTCGACATGAAATCAAGTGATGGCCTGACAATGCTGAAGCGCTTGGTGCAGTCTACTGATATCATCGTAGAAAACTTCCGCCCTGGCGTTACCTCGAGGCTAGGGATCGACTATACGACTTTATCCGAACTGAACCCTCGGCTGATCTATGTCAGCATCTCCGGGTTCGGGCAGACCGGGCCGTTCGCTCATCGACCCGCCTACGATCATATCGTGCAGGCTATGGGCGGGGTCATGAGCGTCACGGGGTGGCCAGGTGATCCGCCGACTCGGATCGGTGATGCGGTCGGTGACGTGGTTGCGGGCATCTACGGAGCTTGGGGCGCGCTTGCGGCTTTGCTGCAAAGAGCCAAGACCGGGACCGGCCAGCACGTCGACATCGCGATGCTTGATGCAATGATGTCGCTGCAGGTCGTCGCGCTCTCGCAGCTGGTCGCGGGGGCGCCGAACCCCGGACGCGTCGGGAACGCTCACTCCGTGAGCGCGCCTATGGATTCTTACGCCGCTCGCGACGGCCACGTCGTGATCGCGGTCGCGAACGACGCCCTCTTCGCCCGACTCACTACCGCGATTGGCCGTCCGGAGCTCCCCCGGGACGTCCGCTTCGAAAGCGATGCGGCCCGCTACCACCACCGCGAGGACCTCCGTCCGGTGATCGAGGCGTGGACCTCTGTCCGCTCGGTCAATGAGACTGTGGACGAACTCAGCGCGGCCGGCGTGCCGGCAGGCCCCATCTGGAACCTCTCTGAAGCTCTGGCGAGCGACCATGCCCGCCACCGGTCCTTGATGAGGGACGCGCGCCACCCCCGAGCCGGCACGGTGTCTGTCATGCCGCAGATCGCGCGCCTGAGCGGATCGGCCGAGCCGACAGATTTGGGAGCTCCGAGCCTCGGGCAGCACACGGACGAGATCCTGCGTGATGAGTTCGGCTTGCGCCCATCCGAAAGCGCCGCGCTGCGCGCTGCGGGAGTGGTGTGAAATGGCGACGGGTCGGAAGGGCGAAGCCGGTCAGGCCATGAAGGCGAGCGTCGTCGGCGGCGGGATTATGGGAGCCGGGATCGCCGGCGTACTCGCGGCCCGCGGCTATCGTGTCTCAGTCTATTCTCGCACGGAGGCGACGTTGAACGCGGCCCGCTCCGTCGTCGAGACGATTGCGGGCGCCGTGGCGGGCGTCGATTTCTCCATGTCCGTCGACGCCTGCGTGGAAGGCGCCGACGTCGTCTCGGAGAACGTCGCGGAGGACCTCACCCTCAAGCAGGAGATCTTCAGAACGATTGAGCGGGTCGCGCCATCGAACGCCCTCCTGACCACTAATACGTCGAGCGTCCCTATCGGGTCCATCGCGGCGGCCTTGCGCGAACCCGGGCGGCTAGTCGGCATGCACTGGTTCAATCCTCCCGCCCTGATGCCTCTGATCGAGATCGTCAGAGGACCTTCGACGACCGACGAGGCCGTAGCGCGTGCTCGCCAGCTCTGCGAGACAATCGGTAAGGAAATGATTGAGGTCGCCCGAGACATTCCCGGATTCGTCGTCAATCGACTGCAATACGCGATGCTCCGCGAAGTCTGCCACTTGGTCGAATCCGGGATCGTTTCCATCGCCGACATTGACCGCGCGGTGGAGACGACTCTCGCCCCTCGCTGGTCATCGTCGGGACCGCTGCGCCTTATGGATCTCGGCGGTCTCGATACGGTCGAGAAAGTGTCGGCCATTATCATGCCCGCGCTCAGCCGAAGCGAGAAAGTGTCACCGCTTGTCGCCGACCGCGTGAGAGCGGGATCGCTCGGGACCAAGAGCGGTCGCGGCTTTTATGATTGGACGCCGGAGACCATTGCCGACGCGAAGCGCGAGCGCGACGCCACCGTACAGCTCGTAAACGGGCGACGCGGGTCGTGAGCGACGAGCAGCATGTCCGCTCCGACCGGACAGGCATGGTCGGCCTCGTCGTCCTTGACCGGCCCGCGAAGCTGAACGCCCTGGATCGCGCGATGCTAGACCAGATGGTTCAGATCCTGCGCGAGTTCGACGCCGACGAGTCGATCCGGGCGATCGTCCTGGCCGGCGGGGAGAAAGCTTTCGCGGCCGGCGCTGACGTCGGCGACCTCGCCGAGGCCAATCCGATCGAGCTCTACACGAGCGGCTTCAGCGAGAAGTGGGACGAGGTGGCCGCCATCTCGACCCCAACCGTGGCGGCGGTCTCCGGCTACGCCCTTGGCGGCGGGCTGGAGCTTGCCCTGATCTGCGACATCATCGTGGCCGACCCGTCCGCGAGCTTCGGGCTTCCAGAAGCCAGCATCGGGACGATGCCGGGATCCGGCGGGACGCAGCGCCTCGTCCGAGCGGTCGGGAAGTCCTTAGCCATGGAAATGATCCTCGCCGGACGACGGCTGAGCGCCGAGGAGGCCTTTCGGCAGGGCCTCGTGAGCACGCTGGCCGAGCCCGGCGCCGCCCAGGCTGTGGCGACGAGCATCGCCGAGCGCATCGCGGCGTCGGCTCCGCTCGCCGTCCGGTTGGCGAGGTCGGCAGTGCTCGAGAGCTTCGACGCCACGTTGACGACCGGCATCAGATACGAACGCGCTCTCTCGGCGATTCTGGCCGCAAGCCTGGATCAGGCCGAAGGTCTTCGCGCCTTCACGAATAAGAAAAAGCCTCGTTTCGTTGGCCGATGACTTAGGGAGTTTGTGCAAATACTGTCGCAATCATGCGACGTATGGAGGTCACAATGACGTCGTCTTCAAATGTCATGTGCGCGATCGTTGCAGTCGGATTGGCGATGGGAGCTGCCGTTACGGCGAGCGCGAAAGACTACAAGAAGATCACGATCGGGACAGAAGGCGCTTATCCGCCGTACAATCTGACCGAACCAAACGGCAAGCTCGCGGGGTTCGAGACCGACCTGCTGGCTGACCTGTGCCCCCGCATGAAGGTGGAATGCGTGCAGGTGCAGCAGGACTGGGGAGGCACCATCCCCGCGCTGAATGCCGGCAAGTTCGATGCCATCATGTCTGGCATGAAAATCACGGCGAAGCGGCTCGAGGTCATCGCGTTCTCCCGCGAATACGCTGACAGCCCTCAGGGATTGCTGGTTCAAGCGTCGAGCCCGCTCGCGAAGCTTCCCGGTACCGGATCGGTCGTGAACATCACGAAGGATGAAGCTAAAGCGGACGAGAGCATCGCCGCGATGCGCGAGATGCTGCGAGGCAAGACGATCGCCGTGCAAGTGGCAACGAATAAGGTCGACTTTCTCAAGAAGTACTTTGGAGACGTCGCTAAAATCCAGGAGTACAATCTGTCGGATCAGATGGACCTGGACCTGATGTCGGGTCGCGTCGACGCCGTGTTCAACGAGATACCTTACTTCGACAAGACGATGAAGAAGCCGGGGGCGAAGGATCTCCAGCTTGCCGGCACGCAATGGCGGGGTGGCGTCCTGGGAGCTGGGGTCGCCGTAGGCTTGCGCAAGAGCGATCCTGAGCTGAAGGCCATGTTCGACGCCGCGATCGAGGCCGCAACGGCGGACGGGTCGTTGAAGAGGATCGCCGACAAGTGGTTCTCGATCGATGTGAGGCCCACGTTGTAAGCAGAGGTTGAGCGCCGTCGGGCCTGCGACCAGTGTCCCCCCTCGACGTGTTTAGCCTCGGGCCCGACGGCTGGGGAGGCGCCATGCTCGGCGCCTGCCTGATGACGCTCGCGGTCACCCTGACGGCCGTGATGATAGGGGCAGCCATCGGGACGTCGATGGCTGCCGCCCGCCTTTCCGGGTCCCGCGTCCTGCGGATGATCAGCGGAACGTACAACGCGGTTCTGCGGGGAGTTCCCGACCTGCTCGTGATCTATCTAGTCTACTTCGGTGGCAGCACGCTGATCACATACGCCGCCAACGCGCTCGGAATGTCCGGCTTCGCCGGAATGCCGTCATTCCTGGCGGGCGCGCTCGCCGTCGGACTCATTTCCGGGGCGTATCAGGCAGAGGTGTATCGCGCCGCCTACCTCGCCGTGCCCAGAGGTCAGGTCGAGGCCGCCAAGGCCGTTGGAATGAGCGGCTCGCTTCGCCTTCAGCGGATCATCGTCCCGCTCACCTTGAGGCACGCTCTTCCAGGTCTGGGCAACGTCTGGCAGATCGCCCTCAAGGAATCCGCGCTTGTGTCGGTCACTGGGCTCATCGAGCTCCTTCGCATCGCCCAGATCGGAGCGGGATCGACGCACGAGCCCTTCCTCTTCTACATGTCGGCAGGAGCGCTCTACCTTGTGCTGACAACGCTCTCGACAATGGTCTTTCGGCGTCTCGAGACGAGAGCCGACCTGAGCGTGAGGCGGGCCTAGATGGACCAGCCTTTCCTCACCACGACCTTCTCGACTTTGCTGGGCGGCCTGCCCCTAACATTGCAGCTCTTTGCCTTGTCTGTGGTCTCGGGCGGACTCCTCGCCGTCCTCCTGGTCTGGATGCGGCAGTCGGGCCCGCTCCCGTTCCGGTGGCTTTACAACGCTTTCGTCTTCGTTTTTCGGGGGACGCCGCTACTAATCCAGCTCTTCCTAATCTATTATGGCCTAAGCCAGTTTCCGGATGTGCGCTCTAGCCTGCTCTGGCCTTTCCTGCGCGACCCGTTCTGGTGCTCGGTGCTGGCCCTGGCCCTGAACACGGCGGCCTATTCCAGCGAGATCTTCAGGGGCGCTCTGCTCGCCGTGCCGCGGGGGCAGGTCGAGGCGGCTCGCGCCTGCGGAATGTCGGAGTTGCAGGTTTTCAGGAGCGTCGTCTTTCCGGTCTCCCTGCGCCTCACTCTCCCCCCTTACGCGTCCGAGGTGATCCTGATGACGAAGGCGACGGCCCTGGCCAGCATCGTCACGCTGAACGAGGTCATGTTCCTGGCTCAGAAGCTAAGCGTCCTGACGTATCGGGCGATCGAGGTCCTGCTCTGCGCCGGCGTCATCTACCTCGTCCTGAACATCATCATCGCGCGGGCTTTCTCATGGCTTGAGCATCGCCTCTCCCCATACGAGCGGCCGGCCGTGGGGCTAGGTCAGAGCGCGCTCGGGCTTCGGCCCGAGCTCGAGGTTGCGCGGTGATGAGTGACCTTGCCCCGTCTCTCGAGGTGACCGGTCTTCGCAAGAGCTTCGGGTCGCTTGAGGTCCTGAAGGGTATCTCGCTGACAGCCCAGAAGGGCGACGTCATTTCTATCCTGGGCGGAAGTGGCTCCGGCAAGAGCACGTTCTTGCGCTGCATCAACCTTCTAGAGGTTCCGGACGCCGGGCAGGTGGCGGTTTCGGGCGAGCTCATCCGAATGCGGCGACGCCGCGACGAGAGGCCCGAACCGGCCGATCGCTCTCAGGTCGACCGCATCCGCACGCGTCTCGGCATGGTGTTCCAGAGCTTCAACCTCTGGTCCCACATGACCGTGCTGCAGAACGTCACGGAAGCTCCGATCAAGGTCCAACGCAGGCCGAAGGCTGAGTGCATCGAGGAAGCTGAGGCGCTGCTGGCGAAGGTGGGCATATCCGACAAGCGCCACCTTTATCCGGCTCACCTGTCCGGCGGACAGCAGCAGCGCGCGGCCATCGCTCGCGCCCTGGCCATGCGTCCCGAGGTGATGCTTTTCGACGAGCCTACGTCATCGCTCGATCCCGAGCTCGTCGGGGAAGTGCTGCGCGTGATGCGGACTCTCGCCGAGGAAGGACGGACCATGCTCGTAGTGACACACGAGATGGGCTTCGCGCGCGACGTGTCCAGCCGGGTCGTGTTCTTCAACCAGGGCGTCATCTGCGACGACGGGCCTCCAGCCGCCTTGTTCGAAGGGCAGGCCTCCTCTCGCTTCCGACAATTCATCGAAAGACGGTCCTGAGATGAGGGCCTCGATGATAACCGTCGATCCGCATCGCGCGGTCGCAGGCTCGCGGCCGGAGAGCCGCGTCGCAAACGCCATGAAGCTTTGCCGCTCGAGGGGGTCTTGATGTTCGAACTGGTCGTACGCGGGGATATTGTCACCTCCCGGCAAATCTACCGTGGCGGCTATCTGGCATGCGCGGACGGGCGCGTCGTCTCTGTCGGCATGCAGGACCCAGGTCCGTCGCGCGAGCGCCTGATGAGGGAGGGCGCGCTCGTGTTCCCAGGCGCGATCGACGCCCAGGTCCACTCACGCAGTCAGAAGGGACGAGAGGGATTGGCGGCCGCAACGCGGGCCGCGGCCGCTGGCGGCGTCACGACAGTCGTCGATATGCCCTACGATGAGGAGGCGTTGGTTTGCGACGCCGCGAGCGTGCGCGCGAAGGCCGACGATGTCGAACGCCAAGCTCATGTGGACGTGGCGCTCTACGGCACCATCCGGCCGTCCGATGGCGTGTCCAAGATCGCAGAGCAGGTCCAGGCGGGGGTCTGCGCGTTCAAGTTTTCCACGTTCGGGACCGATCCGGTCCGCTTTCCGCGTATTCCGAGAGGCCTCATGGAGCTGGCCTTTCGAGCCATCGCGCCTGCGGGTCTCGCCGCGGGAGTGCACAACGAGGACGACGAGCTCGTCCGCACGCGCTCGGCAGAGGTCAAGGACCTCGGCACGACCGATTACACAGCGCACGGGCTGACCCACACTCCCCTCTCGGAGCTCTTGGCCACGGCCGAGATCTACGAGATGGGCGCGCACACCGGCTGCAGGGCTCACGTCGTTCACTGCTCGCTCGGGCGCGGGATCGAGATCTGCGAAAGCTACCGGCGCCAAGGATTCCAGGCAAGCGTCGAAGTCTGCATCCACTATCTCTGCTTCGACGAGGAGAATGACGTCAGCCGGAAAGGCGGCTTGGCGAAAGTAAATCCGCCGATCAGAGGCTCGGCTGATCGGGAGAAGCTCTGGGGTCACCTCGCCGCCGGCAACGTTGACCTTGTCTCGACCGATCACGTCGCCTGGTCCCTCGACCGGAAAAATCATCCGGACATGCTGGTGAATGCCTCGGGAGGGCCAAGCCTTGAAGCGCTCGTCCCCATGCTGCTGAAGGGCTGCCTGGAGCGAGGCGTCGAGCTGACCACGGCCGCGCGGGTCCTGGCGCAAAACCCGGCGCGTCACTTCAGGCTGCAAGGTCGCAAAGGCGCGCTCACGGTCGGCGCTGACGCGGACTTCTCGGTCATCGATCCGACGCCGTCTCCCTGGTTGGTGGCGCGGTCGCAGACCGTGTCCGACTGGAGCCTTTATGACGGGATCAGCATGCCGCAAGTCCAGGAGACTTGGTTGCGCGGCACAAAGGTCTGGGACGGCGAGCACGTCCTGAGCGCCCCCGGATCGGGCAGGTTCGTCACGCCTTGAGACCCGCCGCCACAGCTCGCGCCCAGGTGGCGCCACACCACACGTCAGGCTCGCCGTCCGTCGACGAGAGCCGACTCATGGCGAACGTGGAGCGCCTCGCCGGCATGACCGAGACCGGACGACCGTGGACGAGGCTCGCCTTCTCCGGTGAGCACCGCGAGGCACGAGCCTGGCTGGCGGTGGCAATGCGCGACCTCGGCATGTCGACGTCGATCGACGCCGGCGGAAACCTGATCGGCTCGGTCGCCGGGAAGTGCGCGGATCTCCCGCCCCTTTCGACCGGCTCCCACTCGGACACGGTGGCGGCGGGAGGCCGCTTCGACGGAGCCGCCGGCCTCGTCGCCGGTCTGGAGGTTGTTGCGGCATTGCGGGGGTCCGGCGTTAGGCTTCGCCACACGTTCGAGGTCATCGACTTCCTAGCGGAGGAGCCAAACCAGTACGGCCTGTCCTGCGTCGGAAGCCGCGCCATGACGGGACAGCTGACGCCGGACCAGCTCGCGCGACGCAGCGCCGATGGCTCGTCGCTATCGGACGGCATTCGATGGATGGGGGGCGATCCCGACCGGCTCGGTCAGCCGCTTCGCGTGAATGGAGATGTGGCCGCTTTCGTCGAGCTCCACATCGAGCAGGGACGCGTGCTCGAGTCGGCTGGGCATGATATCGGGGTCGTCACCGGCATCGCAGGGATCCGCCGGCATCTGATCGTGATCACCGGCCAGGCGGATCATGCCGGGGCGACGCCCATGGAGCTTCGTAGGGACGCGCTGGTCGCCGCGAGCGCGATCATATCGCGTCTCGATGAGCTCGCTCGGGACCGGGCGCGCTGGACCGGCCCGCTCGTGGCCACGGTCGGTCGGCTGGAGATAGAGCCGAACGCCGCCAACGTGGTGCCGGGACGCGTGTCTCTCGTCCTCGAGGTCAGGTCGCTCTCCGACGACTCCATCGAGGCGTTTCTCCGCGAGGCGACGCGGACGGTCGAAGCCGTCACCCGCGAGCGCGACCTCGCCTGCGTCATAGACGATCTCAGCGCGAGCAAGGCCGTCCTGCTCGACACGAGGGTGCGCTCCGCGATCGCGGAGGCCGCCTCAGGGCGAGGCTGGTCTACGCGAGACATGCCGAGCGGAGCGGGCCACGACGCGGCCAACATGGCCCGATGCGGGCCGGCCGGTATGATCTTCGTCCCGTGCCGCCTCGGGCGTAGTCATTGTCCAGAAGAATGGACTGAGCCTGACCAACTCGCGCGGGGCGCTCAGGTACTGCTCGACGCCGTAGTCAGCCTTGATAGCTGAGCGGACACGTCCTCTATCAATGACGACCTTGTACATGGACATCAGATCATGACCGTGCCGGTGCTGCAGAAAGTCACGGCTCAGCGCGGAGCCACGCTCCGCTGCAAGGGCTGGCGACAGGAATCGATCCTCCGCATGCTTGAGAACAACCTCGAGAACGCCGAGCTGGCTGAGAGGCTGGTGGTGTACGGAGGGATCGGCAAGGCGGCTCGGAACTGGGAGAGCTACTACGCCATCGTCGACACCCTGAAGACGCTTGGCAATGACGAAACGCTCGCGATTCAGGCGGGCATGCCTGTTGCGGTCTTCAAGACGCATCGTCTCGCGCCTCGTGTGGTGATGGGAAACACGAATGTCATCAAAGCAGATTGGCCGATGTTCTACGAACTGGTCGACAAAAACCTGACGACGTTCTCTTCGTACACGGCAGGGCCTTGGCAATACATCGGCAGCCAGGGCGTGGTCGAGGGCACGTTCGAGACGCTGGCGCTCATCGCCGAGGAGCATTTCAGCGGTTCATTGAAAGGGCGGACCTTCCTTACGGCGGGCCTAGGTGGCATGGGACGCTCACAGCCGTTCGCGATGTCGATGCATGGGGGCGTGACCGTTTGCGTCGAGGTCCGCCGCGAGACGATCGCAAATCGGCTCGCCGCCAAGTATGCCGACGTCGAGGCGGCAGATCTCGCTGAAGCAATCCGAATGGCCGAGGAGGCCAAGGTTGCGGGGAAGGCGCTCGGGATCGTCCTGCACGGGAACATGGCCGAGGTGCTTGAGCAGGCGCTCGAGCTCGGCTGGAAGCCCGACATCGTGACTGAGATGTGCCCTTGCCACGACCCCTACGCCCTCGTCCCGGTCGGGGTCGAGGCCGATCGCGCCGTCGACTTGCGCGAGACCGACCGGGCGTCCTTCCTTGAGCGCTCGCGCGCTACGATGATCCGGATCCTACGAGCCCTTAACACCTTTATGCACCGCGGCTCGGTCGTCTTCGAGTACGGCACCTTTATTCGGAAGGAGTGCGTGGACGCGGGCCTTTCCCGAGCGGAGGCGTTTCGGTTCCCGGGCTGCATCTCGCGCTACGTCCGCCCCATGTTTCTGGAAGGCCGCGGACCATTTCGCTGGACTTGCGTATCGGGCGATCCACGCGACCAAGCCCGCCTGGATGAGCTCGCGCTAGACCTCTTTCCTGAAGATCCCGTGGTCAAACGCTGGATCCCGCTCGCCCGTGACCGCCTCCCGATCGAGGGCCTGCCGGCGCGCGTATGCTTCCTCGGCTTCGGCCAGCGCCGGATATTCGGGCTTGCCGCGAACGAGCTCGTCCGCGCCGGCGAGGTGTCCGGGCCCGTCGCATTCTCTCGAGACAACCTGGATTGCGGCTCCATCGCCAACCCGGCCTTCGAAACGGAAGATATGCGCGATGGATCGGACGCGATCTCCGACTGGCCATACATCAACGCCCTGCTGAACGCGTCTGCCATGGCGGACCTGGTCGCGATCCAGGCTAACGGCACGATGGGCATCTCCGCCCATACCGGCGTGACCATGATCGCAGACGGGTCCGAAGAGTCAGATCTCCGGCTGGATGCCTGCCTGACGACGGATGCCGGTATCGGCATCGTTCGACACGCCCAGGCCGGCTACCCTGCGGCGCGCCAGGTCGCGGACGGGCAAGGCCGTCTTACAACCGACGCCATCGCGGTGCCGCTATGGTGGTCGGAGGAGGCAACCTTCGGGCCGAGCCTTGCCGGACAGACGCCGTGATAGCGTTATCGACGACGCGGTGGATGATCGACCAAGCGCTGGTGCTCGACCGGGCAGATGCGATCGCGCGAGTCCAGAGCATCGTGATCGATGGCGACAGGATCGTGGCCATCGGCTCGGCTATCGATCGGGACGCGTCCGCCGTCGATCACGTGGTCGACGGCCGAGGCAAGCTCGTCACGCCCGGCTTCATCAACGCCCACTACCATTCGCACGACCGCCTGGATCGCGGTCGGTTCGGGCCCATGCCTCTCGAGATTTGGATGGGTCTCTACAATCCTCCCACTGTCGACCGCGGCTGGACAGCGGACGAGGTATACCTGCGCACCCTAATGGGCGGCATCGAGCTTCTCCGGGGGGGCGCGACATCGGTAATCGACGACGTCCATCTCGGCCGGGGGCTCGACGAGGCGAGAGCCGATGCCGTCTTTCGCGCCTATAGGGACATCGGCTTGCGGGCCGATGTTGGCATCGCCTTCTCGGACAAGCCTTTCCAAGACTCCGTTCCGTTTCTAGACGAAATCCTGCCGCAGGAACTCAAAGCCAAGCCCGGGTCGGGGATGGACCCGACCGACATGCTTTCTCTCTGGCGAGGCCTTATTGAGGCTTGGTCCGGGCGCGTTCGCGCGGTGGTCTCCGTATCCGGTCCGCAGCGATGCACGGACGACTTCCAGCAGAGGGCCTGGACCCTGGCGCGGGATCACGGTCGGACGGTGCTGACCCACGTGCTGGAGACGCGCGTCCAGGCTCTCAGCGCGGAGATGCTTTACGGCCGCACCATGGTCGAGCACCTGCGGGAGATCGGTATCCTCGATCGCCATCTCATTCTCATGCATGGCATCTGGACGACGGAGCGCGACCTCGACCTCGTGGCCGCCGCAGAAGCGCGCGTTGTCCATAACCCAGGCTGCAATCTGAAGCTCGGCAGCGGCGTCGCGCCAGTAGCGCGCATGATGGCCCGCGGCATCGACGTGGGGATTGGCACGGACAATCACAGCGGCAACGACGGTTGCTCCATGTTCGAGTGTGTGAAGCTCGCGACCATGCTGCAGTCACTGATCACGCCCGACCATCGCGACTGGTTGGGTGCGGCCGATGGCCTGCAGCTCGGCATTCAGGGAGGCGCCGCTTGCATGGGCAAGGCGGAACTCGGCGCTTTGAAGGTGGGGTCGGTTGCCGACTTCCTGGTGTTCGATCTCTCCGACGATGCGTTCACGCCTCTAAACGACGCGGCCAACCATCTCGTCTTTTGCAATCCAAGCCGCGCCTTATCGGACGTCTACGTCAATGGCTACCGGGTCATGGCCGACCGGCGCCTGACCTCGATCGACGAGGACGAGGTAAGGCGGGAGATCGCGGGGCGCATTGCGGTAATGCACGGGAAGATCCTAGCGGGCTCCGCTGCTGGGACTGCCCTGCAGCCTTACCTCGCTGCGGCCTTTGACCGGTGCTCGTCCGACCCTCGCCTCTCCCGGCTGACAGCGCGCTGCGCATGCTGGACGGGCCTCTCAGGCGGTTCGCTCTCCTTGCGGTCGTCGCCGGCATGATCCGTTGCGCCTGAGCTACGCCGCTCTTGCCGGGCAACCCGGCGTCGTCGCGATAACGGTCGCGGCGTGGAGCGAACGATCGAGGAAGGGTTCTTAGATGCGGCTGTTGGTAGTCGGCGCCGGCTCGACGGGCGGGTATTTTGGCGCACGCTTGGCGGCGGCGGGCCGAGACGTCACCTTTCTGGTCAGGCCAGCGCGCGCGGCACAGTTAGCGGCGGATCGTCTTCGGATTGTCAGCGCACAGGGCGACCTTGCGATCAAGCCGAAAACCGTGACCGCGACAGACCTGGGAGTCCCCTATGATGGGGTTCTCCTCACCGTCAAAGCCTATTCCCTCGCGGCGGCAATGGACGACGTAGCTCCGGCGGTTGGCCCCGACACCATGATCCTGCCGGTCCTGAACGGGATGCGGCACATGGACGTGCTCGCTGCGCGCTTCGGTCCAGACCGGGTGCTAGGCGGTGTCTGCAACGTCGCCACGACGATCGACGACGAGGGCCGCATCCTTCACCTGTCGCCATTCCACAGCCTGTCCTACGGCGAGCTCGACGGCGAGACGTCGGATCGCCTCCGGCTTCTGGATGAGACGATGAGAGGCGCGTCGTTCGACGCAAGGATGTCCAGCTCGATCCAGGAGGAGATGTGGGAGAAGTGGACGCGTCTTGCCGCGCTCGGCGCAGCCACTTGCCTGATGCGTGGTGCTGTCGGCGAAATCGAGGCGGCGCCGGGTGGCCAAGCGTTCCTTCACGCGCTTTTGGACGAAATTGTCGCGATCATCGCCCAGGTCGGAATTCCTCCAAGCGACGGCTTTCTCACCTCCGTGCGGTCGCAACTGACCGAGCCGGGATCAGGCCTCACCTCTTCCATGTATCGCGACCTTCGGGATGGATCGCCCGTAGAGGTCGAGCAGATTCTCGGAGATCTCCTCGGTCGCGCCTCGGCATTGGGCATGCCAACGCCGCTCCTGTCAGCCGCCCATACTCACCTCTCTATCCACCAGAGCCATCGCTTGGCAACAACCTGAATGGCCTCGATCCGGAAGAGCGCGCGATCGCGAACGTAGCTGCGGCCGCGGGGACGGTCGTTCGCTGGCAGACGACCGACCCAAAATTCCCGGAATCGGGGCACTCCCTCCGGCCAACGAGGATGACCATGGACATCGCAATCCTGACGCCGCAACGCATCGTTGCCGTGGCTCGCGCTGCGAGGGAACGCCCGGACACCGACCTCTTGTGTTTCGGCGAGAGCGACCAGCTCGGCTCGGCGGCGGCGGCGGCGGCGGCGGCAGCGGCGCTGACCAGTGGCGACGCTCGCTACTCGGACGTCCGAGGTCTCTCGACGCTCAGGGACGCCCTTGCGGCCATGCTGACACGGCTTCATGCCTGTGAGGTGGCGGAAGAGCGAATACAGGTCACGGCGTCCGGGATGACCGCGGTCAATGTGGCTTTGGCAGCCCTGGTGCGCGCCGGCGACCGTGTGGTTATCCACACTCCCGCCTGGCCAAACATCGGGAACGCGGTCGTGCTCCGGCAGGCCGATGTAGACGCTCTTTCCCTGGACGCAGACCCGGAGGGCCGATTCAGCTTGGACTTAGGGCGTCTAGCGGACAAGCTCGTCGGCGCTCGCGCCTTGGTGCTGAACTCGCCGAACAACCCAACAGGCTGGACGGCCACGCTTGCGGAACTCACGACCATCCTGGCGTTATGCCGCCGCCACGGTGTGTGGCTGATCGCGGATGAAGTTTACAACCGGCTCGTCTACGACGGAGCCGAGTCGGCACCCTCGCTCCTGGACATCACCGATCCCGCCGATAGGGTGGTCGTGTGCAACAGCTTCAGCAAGACCTATGCGATGACGGGATGGCGACTCGGTTGGATGGTGGTCCCCGCGGGTGCGCGGGACGCTGTCTCAGAGATCGTCGAGGTCACGCACGGCGGCGTCGCTCCCTTCCTGCAAGCCGGCGCCATCGCTGCCCTGCGAGACGAGCCGTTCGTCGAGCGGTTCCGGTCTTACTGCGCGGCCGGACGGCAACGCACGGTCGACGCGCTCAAAGGGCTAAGCGGCGTACGGTTCAGAGCTCCGGACGGAGCGTTCTACGCCTTTTTCGGTGTCGATGGCTTGCAAGACAGCTTGGCTTTGTCCTTATCTCTTGTGCGGGATCACGGTGTCGCGGTGGCCCCGGGAAGCGCGTTCGGTTTAGCGGGCGAGGGTCATTTGCGCCTGTGTTTCGCCCAAGCGCCAGATCGGATCGAACGCGCGCTAGGCAGGCTTCGCAGAGGATTGCAAGCTCGGTAAATGGGCGACGCTTCCGCATGCATCTGGTCGAGGTTGTGGTTCGGATCACCTCAGTCAGACAGTCGCCAGCGACGAACCTGTTCGAGTCTATCCTCGTCCGTTCATGTGCAGGAGTTCGCCCGTGGCTTCGCCGGGGTCCATCTCCTGCCGATCAGAGCCGCAGACCTCCTCGCCCGCGGCGAGGGTCGTGGATTATCTTTGGATAGGCCCGCGAGCTCGCTCGCCGGGGTCATCCAGACTTACTGCCGCGGTCAAACGATCGCGGGCGTCGAGAACCTGAGATCATGAGCATGAGGACCACTCAGGAGCCGAAATCGACACCAGGACCGGTAACGCTGCCTCCTTACAAGCGGATCAAGCACCACGTTGTGAACCTGATCGCCTCCGGAAGTCTCGCGTCGGGCGATCGGGTCCCAAGCGAGAACGAACTCGCGGGACTATTTCAAGTCTCGCGTCTCACCGCTCACCGAGCCTTGCGCGAGCTCGCTCAAGAAGGACGTCTCGAGCGGGTTCATGGACTCGGAACGTTCGTTCAGGCTAGGAGCGAAACTTCGTCGGCTTCGAGTATATACAACATCGCAGACGAAGTTCGATCAGCGGGACGCTCTTTGAGCATCGACGTACAGCGTCTGGAGACCGTGGCGCTCGCTCCCGAAATCGCTGCAGAGATGAACGTCAAAGCTGGAGTTGACGTCTTTCACAGCGTGATTGTCTATCTTGCTGATGGCACTCCCATCCAATTAGAGGATCGGCTCGTCCTTCCCGAATTTGCGCCTTCTTACCTCGCTCAAGATTTCCGAGAGCGTTCCACCACGGACTACCTTCAGATGATTGCGCCCGCAGATCAGGCGGAGCAGATCATCGAGGCCGGGCTTCCGAATGCCGAAACCAAGAGATTGCTTAAGATCAGGAGGGGCGAGGCCTGCCTGATCGTTTTTCGGAAAACGTGGCTTGGAGATCTTCTGACGACATACACTCGTTTTGTACATCCGGGCACGCGACGACGGCTTATTAGCAGAACATCGCGTCCGTCGCACGACGGGGCGACCGAAACCGCCTCGTTTGGGCTCGTGGAAAGTGCATTTTTGCACTCTCGATAACCCGAGCATTTCAGCGCTGATGCTATCGCGGTCGTGGTTAGTGAAGGTCCAGTGCGCGCGTCAGCGGGCGAAACTTCCCAATGATCGCTGAATGATTTTTGCCATCCCCCCTTCTAACCGAGTCTCGTCTTTCAGGCCGACCCTTGTTCAATACTGCTTTCTACAATGAACATCGATGCCCAGCCGAACTACAAGGTGAATACCCTGGCGCGCTGACCCGCTAACAGAACGTAACTGACCGACGATACTTTCGACGACGTCAACGAGGCGGTCAGCCTACTGACCTACTCGGTCCCGCCGCCGAATCCGGAGCGCTTCTGCACTCGACGGAAGGTTCCAGGCCATGTGTCACGCGGGAGAGAAAGCGAAAGCTTCGGTGGCCACGACGGGTCGGAGAGCGAGAGAGAGCTTGCTCGCCCGTCGCGGAGATTCGTCATGCCGCGACATGCAGCTAGGACGTCGCCACGGGAGACGGCGAGGTCCAGCAACCACTATCACCGGCCGCCCGGCCGGAGCCTCTACCAGGAGATCACCGAAAAGATCATCGGCCAACTCGAAGCCGGCTGCGTGCCCTGGTCCCAACCCTGGCGCCGGGCGGGCGGACCCTCGCTCGGGTTGCCGAAGAACGCCGCCACGCCGGGTGGAAACGGGCCGGTCTTCGCGGTGCCTCCGGCTCGGAGGCGGCCGGCTGTGGATCTGGTCTGAAGGCGAGCAGGAATCGGCAGCCTTCGACGCGGCTCAGGCGGCGCGCACGATCGCCAGATCATCCTGGCGTAAGACCTTGAGCCGGGAGCCGATGTAGTCAGCATGACGCACCGTCGGCTCGATCCCGAACGTTGCGCAGCTGAAGGCGGCCGTCGTCTCGGCGACGAGCTCTTCCTGCGCATAGGCTTGCGAGCCGAAAACGCCAGTTTGGTTGCGGGCGAGCCGATTGACAGCCACCGACCAATGGCCGAGTTCGTGCAGCGCCGTCCGGTGCCAATCGATCGGCGTGTGAAAGGCTTGCGTTGGCGGGACGCGGATGAGGTCGGCGTGAGGATCGTAGTAGGCTCGATCGCCTCCGATGCGGAGATCGGCGCAGCTGGCGCGGATGGGGTCCGCGACCTGAGGCAGGGTCGAATTCTTAGAGACAGGCGGCACCGGCGCGCCCACCTCTTCTGGCAAGCCGTCGCACTGCTCGATGTTGAATATGGTGAAGCGCTCAAGAAAGTGGATGCCGCGCGCCGATCGTCGCCGTCGCGCCACGCCCGCTCTCGCTCGTCCTGCGGCGTGAACCGGTCGGCGAACACGACGTTCGTGCCGCGCTCGCCCTTCCGGACACAGCCGCCGAGACCGAGCGCCTGGCGGAAGGTTAACCAGGACTGCCTCGCGTAGCCGCGCTCGACCACGGCGCCCCAGAGCAGCAGAACGTTGATCCCTGAATAAGATCGTCCCGCTTGCCCAGGCGGACCCTACGGACGAGTCGCGCATCGCACGCGTGCTCGCGACCGATGGAGGCCATCTCGTGATCGGCCGCGGCCGGGACACTCTCTGGTACGACCTGGGCTGCCGACTGTCGGGCTACGACGTCGAGCCCATCAAGGCCGCCTGCATCGCGGCCGGCCTGCCAGTGATCGACAGCCGCGAGGTCGTGTTCGAGGAGGTCTGCCGCCTCGCGGTTGGGGGCCCATGATCGCCATCGGCGAGCCGCCTTCCAACGCCCTCTCCTACGCGCCCCTGACGGTCCTAGCGGCGGCATACCGGGCGGCGGAGCCGAGGTGCATAACCTTGAGCCGGCGAGCGAACCCTCAAGCTGAGAGGGAGAGAGAAGCCTGGGGCTTCGTGACGGGCGAGGAGGGCGAGAGAGAGCCTCTGGTCCGGCCCGTCGCGGAGACCTCCCAATGTCGAAGATCGTCTTGAACGGGGTGCGGGATGTACCCCTGAACAAGCTCCACCTCAGCCAGGCAAACGTGCGCCGGATCAAGGCCGGCGTCTCGATCGAGGAGCTGGCCGAAGATATCGCGCGTCGCGGCCTGCTCCAGTCCCTCTCGGTCCGCCCGGTGCTCGACGCCGACGGCGACGAGACGGGCGCGTTCGAGGTGCCGGCCGGCGGGCGCCGCTTCGAGGCGCTGAAGCTCCTCGTCAAGAAGAAGCGGATGTCGGCAACCGTCAAGGTGCCCTGCATCGTGCGTACGGACGGGGTCGCCGAAGAGGACTCGCTCGCCGAGAACACGATGCGCGAGGCCCTGCATCCGCTCGATCAGTTCCGGGCCTTCCAGGCGCTCCGGAACGAGCATGGGATCGGCGACGAGGAGATTGCGGCCCGGTTCTTCGTTACGCCCGCGGTCGTGCGCCAGCGGCTCAAGCTCGCGGCCGCCTCGGCCAAGCTCCTCGACCTCTACGCCGGCGGCGAACTCACGCTCGAACAGCTGATGGCGTTCTGCGTCACGAGCGACCATGCCCGGCAGGAGCAGGTCTGGGACGCCCTGGCCCGCAGCCACAGCCGGGAGCCGTATGCGATACGCCGGCTCCTGACCGAGCACGCCGTGAAGGCGAGCGATAAGCGCGCGGTGTTCGTCGGGGCAGAGACGTACGAAGCGGCCGGCGGCTCGGTCGTACGCGACCTGTTCCAGCAGGATGGCGGCGGCTGGTTCGACGATCCGGCGCTGCTGGAGCGGCTCGTTCGCGAGAAGCTGGAGACCGCGGCCGAGGCCATCAGGTCCGAAGGCTGGAGGTGGGTCGAGGTCGCCCCCGACTTCTCGTACGGGCACACCTTCGGGCTCCGGCGCCTCGCCTCGACTGAAGCGGCCCCAAGCGCGGCCGAGCAGACGGAGCACGATCGGCTCCGCGCCGAGTACGACAGTCTCGAAGCCGAGCACGCCGGATCCAACGATTATCTGCCGGAGGAGGTCGACGCGCGGCTCGCCGAGCTCGAGACCGCGCTTGCCCGCATCGAGGACCGGCCCCGCATCTCCGATCCGGACGAGGTCGCCCGGGCGGGCGTGTTTGTCAGCCTCGACTACGGCGGAGCCGTCGCGATCGATCGGGGCTGGATCCGATCCGAGGATGAGCTGCCCGTCGAGCCTGCCGTGGACTGCTCGGACGATGGCGAGGGAGCCCGGCCGGAGGTCGAGCGACCGTCGACGGCCGGCGTCGGCGGCCCCGCGCCGGCGCCCGACACGCCGGACGAGGAGGACGGCATCCGGCCACTGCCGGAGCGGCTCCTGACCGAGCTGACCGCGCATCGCACGGTCGCGCTTCGTGACGCGCTCGCTGGCGATTTCGAGGTCGCGTTCCTGGCCGCCCTCCACGCGCTGGCGCTGAGGACCCTGTACCGGTTCGGCTACAGCTCATGCCTGGAGATCGAGGCGAAGAGCGCGGGGTTCTCCGTGCAGGCACCTGGCCTTGCCGATACGGCGCCGGCGCGGGCGATCGAGGCCCGGCAGGGCGACTGGCGCCATCGGCTCCCCGATAGCGCGGACGCGCTCTGGGATGCGCTCGTCGCGCTCGACGGCGAGAGCCGACGGGCCCTGTTCGCGCATTGCGTCGGAGTGACCGTCAACGCCGTACACGAGCCCTGGAACCGCGGAATCGGCCGGATCGCGCATGCCGACGTGCTGGCCGGCGCGCTCGGTCTCGATGTCGCCGCGTCCTGGTCGCCGACCGCCGACGGCTATCTCGGCCGGGTCACGAAGGCTCGGATCCTCCAGGCCGTGCGTGAGGCGAAGGGGAACTCGGCCGCCCAGCTGATCGACCACCTCAAGAAGCCCGAGATGGCGAAGGAAGCCGAGCGTCTGATCGCCGGCACGGGCTGGCTGCCCGAGCCGCTGCGCACCCCGGGCCTCGACGCCCCCGTGCTGCCGCTTTCCGGCTCGGCCGAGCCGGCCGAGCCGGCCGCGCCGGACGACACCGACGCCGACCTCGACGCCGAGCTGCCGGCGTATCTCACCGATGTCGGCGAGGCTCGCGACGCGCGGCATTTCATCGCCGCCGAGTAGTCGGCCTGCCCGGGGCGCCCCGCGTCCCGGGCTCCTTTTCGGTCCGGACCACCGGGCCGCCTCCCCTCCCCTTTTCTCTCAGACAGGAACGCCGCCATGGGCTGGCTGTACATGCGCTCGCTCGGGATCCACGCAGGCCCGCGCGAGTATCTCGACGCTCAGTTCACCTTCGAGACCGCGGAGAAACGCTGTCGCGTGCTCCGCTCCGCGCTCGTCCGGCTCCGCACCTACTACGCCGCCGTCGAGCGGATGCGGGCTGACGGCGATCGGCAGGTCGCCGCAATCATCTGCCTGGTTCGCTACAACCCGAACGACCGCGAAGGCTACGTCTTCGGCTACAAGGACATGGACGAGGGCATGGGGCCGGTCGAGTCCGAGTGCCAGGCAGCGATCCTCGGCCTCCTGACCCCGACCGAGGCGCCGTACGCCGTCGAGTGGCGCGCCCGCTGTCGCGCCCGCGCGGCCGAGCGGCGGCAGTCGGGCCGAAGGCCGCGGCCCCGCCCCGGCCAGACCGTCGTGATCGAGGAGCCGGTCGCGTTCAGGGACGGCCGCCGCCTCGATCGACTCGTGGTTGCCGAGCACCCGCGCTCCGCGCGTTCGGTGCTCTTCCGGGATCTCGAGGGTCGCGGACTCTATCGGGTCGCGATGGTCGCGAGCCGGTCGTACCGCGTCATGGGCTGACGCACGCATAGTATCTTGGATCAGGCAGGCCCGGCGGTGACGTCGGGCCTTTCTGCTGTTCGCCGTAGGCGGGAAGGAGGCCGGGAGAGGGAGAGGAAGGCCGGGAAGGGGTGAGCCGGAGCGGGGTGGAGAGAGCGCCCGCCGGCTTCGCCCTCCGCTCTCCCGAGACGCCCGATGTCCCAAGCCGTCCTGTGCGCCCTACCCTCCCCCAACCGCCAGCCGCTATCCGAGCCGTTCGGCTACGCCGATCGGATCATGGCGGCCGCGAACGCCATCCTACCGTTGCTGACCCGGGGCGAGCCGGTCGACGCCAGCGTTCTCAGGCCGATGATGGAGGCGGCGTTCGGTGGCTCCGACGCCGAGGGCTGCTGGGCCTGGAAGGACGCCTACGAGGCCTGCGAGGCCGCGCAGGTGCTGTTCCTGCGCCGCTTCGGCCCGGCCATGAGCCGTCGCGCCGGCACGGCGGGCGCGTTCGGCGCCATGCTGGCCCGGGTCGCGGGGCTGCTGCCGATCCAGACCCGCCGATCAGAGGAAGGCCAAGCGCTCCAGCAATTCTCGACGCCGGTCGAGCTCGCGCACGTCGTCGCGGCCGCGGCCGGAATCCGGCCGGGCGACCTCGTGCTGGAGCCGTCCGCCGGGACGGGGCTCCTCGCCGTCATGGCCGAACTCGCGAGTGCCGCGACCGCGGGCCGGATCGCCGGCGGGAGCATCCGGCTCGCCTTGAACGAGTTCGCGACCGGTCGGGCCGACCTGCTCGCTCGGCTGTTCCCGGACGCGGTCGTCACCCGGCACGATGCGGCACAGATCGACGATCACCTCGACGGGGGCGTCCGGCCGACGGTGGTCATCATGAACCCGCCCTTCTCGGCCCTGGCGAGCGTCGACGGCCCGGTCCGGGGCGCGGCGCACCGCCACCTAACCTCGGCGCTGGCCCGGCTCGCGCCAGGCGGCCGCTTGGTTGCCATCACCGGCGCCAGCCTGTCGCCCGAGCATCCAGCCGCGCGGGACGGGTTCGTCCGGCTGCAGGAGACCGGACGCGTCGTGTTCACGGCCGCGATCGCCGGGCGCGTCTTCGCGCGGCACGGCACGACGGTCGAGACGCGCCTCACCGTGATCGACCGCGAGCCCGCGGCCGATCCCAGCTCCTTTCCGGCGTCGGCCGGAACCGTCGAGAGGGCGGCCGAGCTGCTAACGCTCGTCGACCAGCACGTGCCGCCGCGCGCCGCGGCCCTCCCCTCTCCTGCCGGTTCGGGTTTCGCGCGGGTCGGTGCTTCCTGCGCGCGTCGCCCCGTCGTCATCGGCTCCTCTCGGCAACCGTCGCGGTCGCTTCTCGGCCTGAGCCCATCCGGCGTCGAGCTCGCCTACGACGTCGTCGATGCGGCGGCCACCGCTGACGCACCTCTCCGGCAGCCCTCGTCCGGCTCGCTCTACGAGCCGTACGGCTTGCAGCGCCTCCGCATTCCGGGAGCGAAGCCGCACCCGACGACGCTCGTCCAGTCGATCGCGATGGCGTCCGTCGCACCTCCCTCCCCGAGCTATCGCCCTCGGCTGCCGGCGTCGGTCGTCGCCGACGGCCAGCTCTCGGACGCGCAGCTCGAGAGCGTGGTCTATGCGGGCGAGGCCCATGCCGGGCTCCTCGCCGGGTCCTGGCTGGTCGACGTGACCTACGACAACCTGTCGGCCGCGTCCGAGGATCAGGAGGACGCCGTCCGGTTCCGGCGGGGGTGGTTCCTCGGCGACGGCACCGGCTGCGGCAAGGGCCGGCAGGTCGCGGGCGTCATCCTGGACAACTGGCTCCAGGGTCGCCGGCGCGCGCTGTGGGTGTCAAAGTCCGACAAGCTGATCGAGGACGCCCAGCGCGACTGGGCGGCGCTCGGTCAGGAACGCCTGCAGGTCACGCCCCTGTCGCGCTTCGCCCAGGGTAAGCCGATCCGGCTCGACGAGGGGGTCCTGTTCACGACCTACGCGACGCTGCGCTCGGCCGAGCGCGACGGCAAGGCTTCGCGCCTCGCCCAGATCGTCGAGTGGCTCGGGCCCGCCTTCGACGGCGTCGTCGTGTTCGACGAGGCGCACGCGATGCAGAACGCCGCCGGAACGTCCGGTGCGGGCGGCGTCACATCCGGACGCGGCGACCAGGGGCCGTCGCAGCAGGGCCGCGCCGGGCTCCGCCTCCAGCACGCCCTGCCGGACGCGCGCGTGCTCTACGTCTCGGCGACGGGCGCGACCACGGTGCACAACCTCGCCTACGCCCAGCGCCTCGGCCTCTGGGGCGGCGCGGACTTCCCGTTCACGACCCGGGCCGAGTTCGTCGAGGCCATGGAGGCCGGGGGCGTCGCCGCCATGGAGGTGCTGGCGCGGGATCTCAAGGCGCTCGGGCTCTACGCGGCCCGCTCGCTGTCCTACGAGGGCGTGGCCTACGAGATGGTCGAGCACCCGCTCACGCCTGAGCAGACGCGCATCTACGACGCCTATGCGGGCGCCTTCGAGGTGATCCACAACAACCTGAATGCGGCGCTCGAGGCCGTGAACATCACGGGCGAGCGCGGCACGCTGAATGCCCAGGCCAAGGCGGCGGCGCGGTCCGCATTCGAGGGCGCGAAGCAGCGCTTCTTCGGCCACCTCATCACCGCCATGAAGGCGCCGACGCTGATCGCCTCGATCGAGCGCGACTTCGCGGCCGGCCACGCCGCGATCGTGCAGATCGTCTCGACCGGGGAGGCGCTCATGGAGCGCCGCCTCGCTGAGATCCCGACGGCCGAGTGGAACGACGTCACCGTCGACATCACCCCCCGCGAATACGTTCTCGACTACCTGGCCCATTCCTTCCCGACGCAGCTCTTCGAGCCGTTCACGGACGGCGACGGCAACCTGTCCTCCCGGCCCGTGTTCCGGGATGGGCAGCCGGTGCAGTCGCGCGACGCCTGCGAGCGGCGCGACCGCATGATCGAGAAGCTCGCGTCGCTGCCGCCCGTGCCGGGCGCGCTCGACCAGCTCGTCCAGCGCTTCGGGACGAAGGCAGTCGCCGAGGTCACAGGGCGATCGCGCCGGATCGTGCGCCGGGTCGGCCGCGATGGCATCGACCGGCTGGCGGTCGAGGCCCGGGCCGGCTCGGCCAACCTCGCCGAGGCCCAGGCCTTCATGGACGACGAGAAGCGCATCCTGGTCTTCTCGGAGGCGGGCGGGACGGGCCGAAGCTACCACGCAGACCTCGGAGCGAAGAACCGCCGGCTGCGGGTGCACTACCTGCTCGAGCCCGGTTGGAAGGCGGACGCCGCGATCCAGGGGCTCGGTCGATCGAACCGGACGAACCAGGCCCAGCCGCCGCTGTTCCGGCCGGTGGCGACGAACGTGCAGGGCGAGAAGCGCTTCCTGTCGACCATCGCCCGCCGCCTCGACACGCTTGGCGCCATCACCAAGGGCCAGCGCCAGACCGGCGGCCAGGGCCTGTTCCGGGCCGATGACAACCTGGAGAGCGTCTACGCCAAGGCGGCGCTTCGGCAGCTCTACCGGCTGCTTTACGCCGGCAAGGTCGAGGCGTGCAGCCTGCAGCGCTTCGAGGCTGCGACCGGACTCGCGCTGACCGACCGCGACGGCTCGCTGAAGGAGGAATTGCCGCCGATCACCACCTACTTGAACCGGCTTCTCGCCCTGCCCATCTCGCTCCAGAACGCGCTGTTCGACGTCTTCGACGGCCTGCTAGCGGCCGGCATCGAGGGCGCGGTCGCGTCCGGGACATACGACGTCGGCGTCGAGACGCTCACGGCCGAGGGCCTCCGGGTGGTTGAGCGCCGCACGGTCTACACGCATCCGAGCAGCGGTGCCGAGACGCGCCTCCTCAAGATCGCCCGCCTCGACCGCAACCGGCCGCTGACTTTGGACGATGCCGTCCTTCGCTCTGGTGACCGCGGGGCGAGGCTTCTCGTGAACGCGCAGTCGGGCCGAGCCGCCGTCCAGGTCTCCTGCCCGAGCCTCGTGCTGGATGACGGCTCCGTCGAGGCCCGGATCCGGCTCCTGCGTCCGAGCGACCGGCTGGCCATGAGCCTGGACGCGCTCGGGGCGACGCAGTGGCGCGAGGCCGAGCCGGAGGCGTTCGCGCGCGCCTGGTCGGCCGAGCTCGCCTCCGTGCCGGAGTTCTCCGAGTCGAGCTTCTACGTCGTGGCCGGGCTGCTCCTGCCGATCTGGCGGCGCTTGCCGTCCGCCGAGGGCTGCCGCGTCTACCGGCTCGCGACGGATGATGGTGAGCGGATCATCGGCCGGCTGATCTCGCCGGCGGGCGTCGACGTGTTGGCGCAGGACCTCGGGATCGAGGGTGGCCCGGCCCTCTCGGCCGCCGACGCGTTCCGGGCCGTGCTGTCGGACAGCGCCACGCTCCTGCTCGCGGAAGGACTGCAGGTTCGGCGCGCGACCGTGATGGGCGCGAGCCGGGTCGAGCTCGCCGGCTTCACCGACGGCGCGGTCGACCGGCTGAAGGCGCTCGGGCTCGTCTCCGAGATCATCAGCTGGAAGCTGCGCCTGTTCGTGCCGGTCGGCACCTCGGGTCCGGCGACCCTCGAGCGGTTGCTCGAGCGCAACCCGCTCCGGCGCTGCGTCTCGCGCGCCGCGGCGGCGGCGTGAGGAGGGCGCCATGTCTCCCCTCCCCTCCCCTGCCGCCGACCTCGCGCGGCGGCTCGCCGAGCGCGCCGACGACGTGTGCCGGCGCTACCTCTCGAACGGCCGGCGCTCCGGCCGCTACTGGATCGTCGGTGACGTCCAGAACAACCGAGGCCGGTCTCTCTATGTCCGGCTCACAGGCCCGAGCGCCGGGCGGGGCGCGGCCGGCAAGTGGGCCGACGCCGCCACAGGCGAGCATGGCGACCTGCTCGACCTCATCCGGCTCAGCCGTGGGCTGGCGACGCTTCGGGAGACGCTGGACGAGGCCCGGGACGTGCTCAGCCTGCCGCCGGTCGAGCATCGTGAGACGCCCTCGTGCGCACCGGCGCGTCGTGGGTCGCCGGAGGCGGCGAGGCGCCTGTTCGGCAAGGCCCGTCCGATCTCGAGCACGCCGGCCGAGGCCTACCTGCGCGCCCGCGGCGTGACGGCGCCGCTCCGTGACCTCTGGAACCTGCGCTTCCACCCGGCCTGCTACTATCGCGAGGACGACCGCGATGACCCGCAGCTGTGGCCGGCGCTGATCGCCGCCATCACGGACGTCGACGGCGAGATCACGGCCGTCCAGCGCACCTGGCTTGATCGGGACAGGCCCGAGAAAGCGCCGCTCAGGGATCCTCGGCGGTCGCTGGGACACCAGCTCGGAGGCGCGGTCCGGCTCGGGCTCGTGCGGGACGTGCTCGCGGTCGGCGAGGGCGTCGAGACGATGCTGTCGCTTCGTAGCGCCCTCCCCTGCCTGCCGGTGCTGGCCGGGCTCTCGGCCCGGCACCTCGCCGCGGTCGAGCTGCCGTCCGGCGTGCGTCGCGTCTATGTCGCCCGCGACAACGATCCGGAGGGCTGGCGGGCGGAGCGTCGGTTGCGGTCGCGCTGGGGCGGAGGGGCGATCGAGATCCGAAGCCTCTGGCCGGCGTTCGGCGACTTCAACGTCGACCTGCAGCGGATGGGGCTGGAGGCGTTCCGGAGACGGGTGGTGCGTCAGCTCGCGGCCAAGGACCGGGAGCGGTTCGCTGGTGAGACGGAGAGCTCTGTCGAGCGGGTCTGAGCGGAGCGCGTGCGCGACGGTAAGGCGACGCCGAAACGACGGCTGCTCCGGACGGAGCCACCGCGCCCCGGCCTTCTTCAGGGGCGATCGAGCCGGAGGCGCCGGGCGTGCCGCCCTGAGCTGGGCCGCAACGGCGTCAGGCGACTATTTTCCCCTGCCTCCGGCATTCCTCGCGCGAGCAAAATAGCCGCCTCCCGCCGTCCTCCGCTGCGCTTCGGCCCTCTCGGGTGCAGCCCCGCTTCCGCCTCCGGCCATTCGTCGCCCGCGAAGGCCGCGATGGGCGCGGCCGACACCGACCGGAGACGACCGATGCTCGACGAAGCCGCCTACCTCGATCCCGACCTTCCCGACACATCATCCCCGACAGCGCATCTCCTGGACGCTCTTCAGCTGCACGGCTACCGGCCCTTCCAGGACGAGCCTGACCCGAGGCCCCTCCCCGACCCGGACCGCGCCCGCGGCCTCCTCTACGACAGCTTCGACGCCCTCGTGGCGATGCTGTCCGACACGAGGCTCGAGGACGACCTCCCCGACCTCCTCTGGTCGACCGTCAACATCTACCACCGCCGCCTCGACCGGATCGGGCGCGAGCTCGACGACAACGAGCAGGCGCAGCGCCGGATGCAGGGCGAGCAGGACGGCTCGGAGGTGAAGTCGGTCGAGCTGGAACGGCTCATCGCGCAGGGAATGACGCTCGTCGAGCGCCGCAACGCCTTCGAGTTCCTGCGGGACAACGCGGCCGAGATGTTCGAGACGCACACGGGCTCGACCTGGCGGCCGCGCTCGGGATCGATGGTGAACCACCGCGCGCTGACGGCGGCGATGATCGACAGCCGCGACTTCATCAACGCCAAGCGCCGGGCGGAGGCGCAGGTGCTGGTGCCGGTCGGCACCCGGGTCGCCTTCACCGGCGGAGCCGAGTGCAACGACGTCGACCGGATCTGGTCCGCTCTCGATCGTGTCCGCACCAAGCACGCCGACATGGTCCTGCTGCACGGAGGCTCGCCGAAGGGCGCCGAGCTGATCGCCGCCAAGTGGGCCGAGACGCGGAAGGTCGCGCAGGTCGTCTTCAAGCCCGACTGGTCCCGGCACAAGAACGCCGCACCGTTCAAACGCAACGATCAGATGCTTGAGGCCATGCCGGTCGGGGTCGTCGTGTTCCCGGGCAACGGCGTCAGCGGTAACCTCGCCGACAAGGCCCGCAAGCTCGGCATCCCGGTGATGCGGTTCGACCAGAACCGGGGCGGCGCTTGAGCGCCGCCCTTCACTCTCGACCGCACTGCCCTCCCCTGCTCGTTAACGCGGCTCTGGCTGCGATCGGGCGGCGGGGCAGCGTAGCCCCTACTGCTACGAAGAACCCCCTACCCGTAAACAAACGCGGCCTGCCGGGTGCAGCTGGTTCAGGAGATCGAAATCTCCTGCGTTGCGGGTCAAAACCGGAAAGCCGGCCTTCGCGGCCGAGAGATAGATGAGCGCGTCGGCGAGCAGCTCCTTGCGTTGGTGCTGCTGGTAGCCCTGCACGCGGGTCAGGAGGCCGGTCAGGACGCCGGCCCGCATCCAGACCTCGTCGTCGGGCGCCAGGACGCGGCTTGGCGGGATGCGCCGCGCCAGCTCGACATAGTGTCTACGCGCGGCAAGATGGCCGGCTGCCTTTGGATCGTGGAGACTCAAGCCCTGGGCGATCTCGCTCAGGCACACGGCGCTGTGCATCTGCGTGGCAGAGCGGATCAGCTCCAACGCCGACGGAGGCATGCGGCCCGCCGCCATGTCGATGTAAACGGTCGTATCGGGCAGGAGGGCCATCGGGCCGGGCCTGAGCTGCTCGGCCTGCAGGAGATCCGAGCGTGCGCGATGCCGAAGGGCTGTGGTCCGCTTTTCAGGCTTGATCTGTCGCAGCAGCGCTTCGAGATCAAACGTCAAGCTGATGGTCCGGCCCCAGCGACCCATAGGTCTCCATCATGAAGCGGCTCACTGGGTCCGGCAGGGCAAGCGTCGCGAGCGCAAGCTCGGTCGTGGACTCGATCCCCGTGCGCTCCTTCGCGGCCGCGATGAGCGACCCTGTCGTGCGGATGCTCACGTGGGCCGTCTTGTCGCCCGCGAGCAAGCCAGACGCCTTCGCCTCATCCAGGATACGGATGTGTGGGTGCGGGGTTGCCATCAAACCTCCTGACATGTCTCTCTGTGTGTAAAATAGACTGATACGTCACACGAACCAAGAGCGTCTGAGTTTCGGGCGCCTCCCTGCGGGACCGTACTCTAGGCGCGGCTTGGAGCTCGCGCCCGGAGCCCCCAACGGGTCTCCGCCCTATGGGTGACGATCACTGGCGCGTTCTCCCCGCAAGTCGTCCGCACCGGTCCTGTCGCGCTAGAGGAAGCCGCACGTGCCAGGAGGTCTCGCCCGAGCCGGAATTGTCGGCGACGGGCGCGGCAGCTCGAGATGCGGCGGGGCTCGGTCGGACACGCGCGGCAGGTCGCCCGTCGCGGCCGCGGCGCCCAGGGTCGGCCCGCATCGCCGTCTTCAGGTTGATGCGCTCGATGGGCAGAGTGGGCTGATGTCAGACTGGTGTGCCGCCCGGTCCGGGACGGCTTCTCCGCCGATGAACTCGTGCAACCCCGAAGCATGGTTGAAGAGCGCGCCCGAAGTCGTTCGTCTCGGCTGGAGGGGTCGGCGAGGTGGGGGCGGTCTGGCTGCGTTGTTCGCCTTGGGCCGGTGTGTGTGCGCGGGGCGTCGCGGGTGTTCTCTCCTGGGTGTCTGTCCTAGGAAGGTCCGTGCCTGTCGTCCTGTGATGGGCTGATCTGGCCGGGGTGCGGGAGCTGCGCTCCCTCGCTCGTCCTGGCAACGGCGTCCGCCAGCTATTTTCCCCTGCCTGCGGCATTCCTCGCGAGCCAAAATAGCCGTCTGCCTGCCGTTCTCCGCTCCGCTTCGACCCTTCGGGTGCCGGGCCTCCCGCCCCCAGCCTGTCGATCGCCATCAAGGTCGAATGGCCGGCCTTGAGAGACAGACAGGAGAGCACCATGGCGACCATCGGCACCTTCACGACCTCCGACCACGGCTTCCTCCGGGGCCAGATCCGCACCCTCAACCTGGACGCCTCCGTGTCCATGGAGCCGGTCGACTCCGACAAGGAGGGCGCTCCCGCCTACCGGCTCTTCGCGGGCGAGGTCGAGCTCGGGGCGGCCTGGGCCAAGACCGGCAAGGAGAGCGGGCGGCTCTACCACCAGGTCCGGATCGACGATCCCTCGCTCCCGGCCCCGATCTTCGCCAACCTGGTCGAGGACCGCGACACGGGCGGCTACGCCCTGATCTGGAACCGGCCGAAGCGCCCCGCCAAGCGCCCGGCCACCCGCCGACCCCAGACCCGCCAGTAGCGGCTCACCAAGCCCCGCCCGGAACATGCCCGGGCGGGGCAAACCTCCCCCTCTCCGGTCCGGGCGAGGTTAGATCGCGCCCTTCTCCGCGCTGATTTTTTGCAGACTGCGCTAGATGGGTGTCGACGAGGAGGTTGCATCCAGAAGGCGCTCTGGGTCTCGCGACTCGACCCCTCCCTCCTCCCCCACTTACAAAAATCAGCGTGAAACGGCGTAGCCTCCGTCAACCCTTGGGTCTGCCGCTGCGCTCTGTCCCTGCAGCGCGGCACCGTAGTGGACGCGGCCGGTGGTCAGCGCTGACTTTTCGCACTTGCCCCTCGGCCGAGGCGGGATCGGGTCAGGGCATCGCACTTACAAAAATCAGCGTAGATAGAGGCTCTGGCGAGCTTCAACGTCGCCCTTGCCGCTCTGGTCAGCACCGAGGAAGCGATCAGCTGCCGCTCAGGCCTCCCGCTGGTGCGCCCGTCACGCTGATTTTTGACACTCAGGTGGTTCGAAGGCTGCCCCACAGCCGCAGCGCCGCAATGCGCGCTGAATTTTGTAAAATCCGGAGCGGGTTACGCTGACTTTTGGAAAAGCCCGTGTTGCGGGTTCCGCCAGACTCGCGGTTCATGTCAAAAGTCGACCGGCGATTTGGGAGCGGAGGCCGCGATGAGTTCGGAAAGTCGGCAGCTCTCCCTGTGGGAGCGTGCGCTTCTCCCGCCTGAGCCCACCGAGCCGTCGGCTCTCGAGGCCCGCGCCTCGAGCTCGCTCGACGGCCGGATGGACGTCACCTTTCTCCACAAAGGCTTCTGCATCGCCGGGCTTCCCCTCAGGAAGCCCAAGGATACGCTCGCGCCCTGGAGCCGGCAGGACGGCCGCTTCTCGCTGACGGTAGAGCCGGCCCGCTTCATCCTCCCCGACGGGCGGCCGCTGGAGGTCGGTGTCCCGTTCGGCCCCAAGGCACGGCTTCTCACCATGTGGCTCGCCACGGAGGCGCGCGACCATCGCAGGTCGGCCGACGACCGCTGGATGGAGATGGGGCGGATCACCGAATGGCTTCAGGCCGTCGGGCTGCCTGTCTCCGGCGGCGAGCGCGGCTCGATCGGCCCAACCAAGGACCAGCTCGTCCGGCTGACCTTCCCGGTCTTCACGATGGTGCTTAAAGACGACGCCGACGGTCACGTTTTCAAGCGTGAAACCCTCATTGAATCCGGCGCCTTCGGCAACGACGACCTGGAACTCTGGGCGGCAGGCAAGCACAGCGCGATGAAGTGGCCGCGAGGGCTCATGTTGAGTCGGAACGCTCATGAGCGCTTCACCCGCCATTCGATCCCGATCCCGACCGGCCGGCTGCGCCAGGTCGCCCACAACGCCATGGCGATCGATATTCTGGTCTACCTTTGCTACCGCCTGCCGATGATCTCGCACGATGACAGCGAGCTGCTGACCTGGCGGGATCTCATGGCGCAGTTCGGCTCGAGCGAGTTCGCCTCGCGCTTCAAGCAGGCCTTCTCGGAATCGATTAAGCGCACGCTCGATGCGTATCCCGAAGCCAACGTCACCATGACTTCCGAGGGCTTGCTCATGCGCCGCTCCGACCCGGCCGAGCTGCGGCGCGCCTTCATCACCGTCCCGAGCTCGAAGGGGGCGAGCACGCGTCGCCTGCGGAGCCCCACTGGCCCTCGGCGTTCAGCGAAGCCTGCTCTCGCCATACGTCTGATCGACGAGGCCAAGCGATGAGCGGATAGGCCCAAAAACACGAAGGCCCGCCCTTGCCGGGGCGGGCCTTCGTTCCAATCGCCACGGGAGCACCGTCACGATCAGGCCTAAGCCTCCTGATGCTAGACGGCGGTCATCCGGTCCGCAAGCGGCGCCTGCGCTGCGAGGGCCGGGGCTCATGCTCCCAAGCGATCCATCACGGATGAGCCACGGGATGAGGACGTCGCAAAACGACTTCGCCACGAAGCCTGAGCGGCGCTCGCGTCAGCGCGCGAAGCTGAAGCTCGCGTCCCTGACGGACGCACCGAGTGTCGAAGGTAAACTGGCGATCTCGATGCCCCGCAGCTCTAAGAGCTTCCGACCAGCTGCCCGCAGCGCGGAAGGCGTACCTCCTCACCCGCTTTTCTGGATCAACCCGGCATAAGAAAAAGGCCCCCGAACCGTCTCCGGTAAGGAAGCCTCTCTCCGTCGTCTCGCAACACGGAAAGAATCACTTCCCTACGACCCTGTCAAGCGTTGTGCGCCGGTTCGGCGAACCCTCGATCTGTGCCTGACGACAGGCGCCTACCCATGCAGAATGTTCGACCGACGACGCCCTTCGGGCGGCGGCCGCAGACGCTTGGCCTGATGGCGGCCCAGGCGCTCGCTGACGAGTGCCCTGCCGACGCGATCACGCATAAATGGCGGTGCTTCCGGGCGATCACGGAAGCCAAGGAGCGGCTCGGTGTCTCGGACCGAGCTCTCGCCGTGCTCGGAGCCCTCGTCAGCTTTCATCCCGAAACGGCCCTGACGGCCGGCTCCGACCTGATTGTCTTCCCGTCGAACCGGGAGCTGGGACTCCGATCACACGGGATGGCGCCGGCGACGCTTCGCCGGCATCTGACCGCGCTGGTCGGTGCGGGGCTCGTCATCCGCCGCGACAGTCCGAACGGCAAGCGCTACGCGAGGCGCGACGGCGCGGGCGAGGTCGAGTCCGCCTTCGGCTTCGACCTCGCCCCGCTCGTTGCAAGATCCGCCGATTTCGAGCGCTGGGCCGAGGAGGCGCGGGCCGAACGCCGTGCCAGCCAGCGCCTGCGCGAACAGATCACCATCCTGCGCCGTGACATCGATAAGACGATCGAGGCTGCGCTCGACGGCGACCTCGACGGACCTTGGCACGAGTACACGGTGCAGCTCGCCCAACAGCGGGTCCTCCCCCGGAGCGCGCACCGTGACGTGCTTGAAGGGACAGCCGGAGAGCTGAGGGCGCTTCGGGCGGCTGTGGACAAGTCTGTGGGGAAGTCGCTGGCTCATCAACGTCCACCAGAACAAACGAGCGCCAATGAGTCCCAAACTGAGCGTCACTATCAGAATTCAAATCCAGAACTGATCTTAGAATCTGAACCGAGCTTCCGAGAAAGCACGGGGCAGACGGCGGTGCCCAAAAACCCGACCTCTGAGCAGCCATCGAGGTCATATCCTTTGAGGATGGTGCTCGAAGCCTGTCCCGACATTGTGCCCTATGCCCGGTTCGGCATCTCGTCCTGGGCCGACTTCGTCGCCACGGCTCGGATCGTCCGAGCCGCCTTGGGCGTCAGCCCGGATGCTTGGGAACAGGCCTGCGCCGCCTTGGGCGAGGCGGAAGCGGCGATCACGGTCGCGGCCATCCTGCAACGTGGGCAGGCGATCCGGAACCCCGGAGGGTATATCCGGAGCCTGACCGAGAAGGCGCGCGAGGGCCAGTTCTCGCTCGGCCCCGTCCTGATGGCTTTGCTGAACACCGGCCTCAGGGCCCGCCTCGGTCGCGGCCAGGAGCCTGCGGCGACCCCGCGCCGAACCTCCGTGCCGGCGGGTGCCCCCCGTGGCCGGGAGCGGCAACGGAGATGATGGGTCGCCGATCGTAGATCTCGTCGACCACGGCCCCATGGGCCCCGTCCGAAGGGAAGCCTCTTTGGGAGTTATAGCGCGCCGGCGTTCCGCCGGTCGGGCTCTTCCCGCGTCGCCGGCGCTCCCCGAGCCGCTGACGCGTCTCGTCGCTGCTCGCGTGACGATCCCTCGCGCGGCCATCAGGGCAGTTCTCTCTGTCCGCGGTGCCCGATCGGCAGGTTTCGTGCCAAAATCTGCCGTGACGGTGATCGAGGGCCGATCTTGGCGATCGGGCGATGGCTTTGATCTGTGCGGCCGAAGGCGATCTCGCGTTCTGACCGCGGCGGACGTGGTGACCACGGCAGGACGGGCTAGGGACGAGGCGCCGGCACGGCGGCATTCCATGGCTGGAGGCTGAGCGTTGTCCGGGTCTGGACGGGTGGGACCTTGCCAGGATGGTCCCTCCCCTCCCCTTCCTCTTTCGTGAGGTCGGCAGTGATCCTGCAGGTCCTCAAGCCACTTTCGAGTCGATGTGCTTGACGAGCTCGGCGAAGCCTTCGCGGTACGAATACCGATTGTTCTCGCACCACTCGACGAAGACGTTGATGTCGGCGACGGCGGCCCGGAGGTTGATCTGCTCGACAGGCTCCTCGATCGGCTGACGCTTTCGACGTCTCAGGAGTGGCTCGCGGCTGGCGAAGCCGAGCTTCGCGGCCGCGTCGTCGGCGGCCCGGGTTGAGGTCGCGCCCTTCAACGAAACGGCACCCTCCTTGGCCGGAGCCGGCTGCGGCTTGGCCGATGATCGGTCGCGAGCTGCAGGCCGCTCGCCCGGCGTAACCCGAGGCTCGCGAGGCTCGATGTCATCGAGCGTTCCGAACCCGAAGGACGGCTTCGAGCCTTTCGCGGTCTCGCTCATGCTGCGGCCCTCCTGCGAAGCGCCCGCACGAGCTCGATCACCTCGCCCGTCAGCCGGTTCGCATTGTTGATAGCGCCTTCGATCCCGTTCACGACGGCGGGATCCAGCTCGTCGAGCGCCAGCTTGTAGGTGAACATGGACTGGAACGCGGTGCGCTGGTTCAGGTGGTTGGAAAGAACGGCGATACCCTTCGTTCTGAGCTCGTCGATGATGAGCTTCTCGTTCTTGGTCGGGATCTGCGGGCTCGTTCGGGTGAACATCACGCGATAGGGAATGTCCCGCCGTACGACCTTCTCCTCCTCCCGGACGAGGCCGACCGCACGCGCCGCCTGCGCTGCATCGACGGCGCTGGCCTGCATCGGAATCAGCACCATGTCGGACCGGGTGATCGCGCGCGACACCATGCGGCTCGCAGTCCCTTCGAGATCGACGATCACGAACTGTCGTGCGCCCGCTTCCTCATCGATGACGTCGATGATGTTCTGTTCCTTGATCCCGCCCAGCACCTTCAGAGCGGTCTTGGACTCGCCGGTCGCCCAGGTCTGAATCGGATGGTTCGGGTCGCAATCGATCACGGTCGAGGTCGCACCCGCGGCCGCCAGCGTCGTGCCGAGCACGAGCGAGGTGGTCGATTTTCCTGCTCCACCTTTGGGATTTGCGACTGCGATAACCGGCATGGGAGACCTCCGTTACGGCACGCTAGCGCCCAAGCGTTCGTGAAAGGTTAGGGTCGGGTCCAAGTGCGGTCGCACGCGGCTGGCAGCTTCGACTAAGAACAGGTGACCTCCGGCATCATGCCGTCGCACTCCCGTTCTACCGCTTGAGCGAGGAAGTCGCGACGAGACCCCGAATGAGGAAAGAAGGGCCGGATTGCCCCACGACTCGACCAACTGCACGCACCCTCACGTCGACGCTTTCTAATGAGTTTGCGATCATGTCACATCTAGCGCACTCTCTGTAAAGAGAGTGAGCGCCAGCGGAAGCTAGCAGTAGCTTGTGCTAGCATTCTGTCAACGTGTGGCGTGGCCACGGTCGGACTGTGCCGGTACCGAGACGTCGGGGGCAATCCCAATCCGGGGGGAGCGCATGCGAGTTGGAACTTTAGCTTGCACGGTCGGCCTCGCGTCTCTCGTGTTCGCTCCAGCTTGGGAGCAGTCAACCTGTCAGCTTGAGGTGGTTTGCGATCTCACGCCGATACTCGCCTTCGACGGTTCGCGGCTACGCCGCCACGAACTCGTTCGCGAAAACGCCGAGGTGGTAAGACTGACGTTTCGCGACGTCGACCCAGTCGGTGGGACGGCCAGGATGATCGTAGGGCAGGGTGCCTCGGGCGAAGTCGCTGTGGCGGTCACGGTCGATGCCGGCGCGATTCGTCTACCTGCACGAGAAACTGGGCGTCTCGAAGATGATCGTCAGCACAGCCAATAAGCCGACGTCTGAAGGCTGGCCCGCCGTCATGTCGCAGCATGGCTGGTCGGGAGGTGAGCTGACGATGCGGGCCGCGAGCGGGCTGTGTCGCATGCGGGCGAGGTAAGGCGAGCGAGCAACCATCGTCTCGCTATCCCGACACGCTCTCCAGATCGGTCGGCACGTCGCCGATCCTGGCCAGGACGACGGCATCCGCGTACTCGCCGATCCGGATCGCCGGTCTGTGAGAACGCGACCGCCCCAGCCCGGTTGGCGACCGCAGCCCGGGCGCGAGATACCGCTGCTGCGGGGGAGGGGCATTCGATCGGCTGGTCGGGGCAGAGCTGGCCGTCCTGTCCCTTACGGCGGAAGCGCGATGTGAAAGGTGAGGGTGCTCATCGCGACTTCCGCATCGTGGACCACGGCATCACGCCACGGACATAGCCTCTGGAGACCGGGGCGTCGTAGTCCGCCGCGAGGACCGCGAGATCGTGCAGCAAGGCCCGGACGGCCTGCCGAGCGTCGCCCCGGAACTCCCCGATCACTTCATCGACGTCCTTGTCCGTCGGGAAGGGTTCGTGATCGGCCTCGTACTTGCCCATGGCTGCTCTCGTGACGAGAACAGATTAAGAACGAACTCGCCCGCGTGTCGAGTCTCGGTCGAGCGATGTCCCGTAACGCCTGTGACAGGACAAGCCCAGCCCGCCGCGGTTGCCTGCAGCGTGGCGCCAGCTGTCGAGCGGCCCGGGGCTGGGATCGACCTCTGCAGCCTGCTACCGCGTCCTGCAACCGTCAGTACCGTGTCGTCGAGGAGGCCGCCACCGTACGAGCCGAGGCGCCTCGTCCATGTATCAGGCCGCAGGACGTTGGCCTGTGGCGACGGCAGGACGAGCCTGAGATCGTGAAGGGCGTTCAGGAGCGTGCGTGGCTCCGGCCGTCTGACCGGCCGACGCGCATGCGAGCCGCTACATCGTGCGAGGGGACGCGACCGGGCCGGGTCGGGACGGCAAGGTCCTGAGGCCGGGGGCAAGCCGGCCGCTCTCCTGGTCGGAGCCTGGGCCGACACCTGATCTGCGCCCACCCGATGCCAATGCCAGGGGTTTGCAGCCCTCGCCGGTCGTTCGTCTCGGCTGGAGGGGTCGGCGAGGTGGGGGCGGTCTGGCTGCGTTGTTCGCCTTGGGCCGGTGTGTGTGCGCGGGGCGTCGCGGGTGTTCTCTCCTGGGTGTCTGTCCTAGGAAGGTCCGTGCCTGTCGTCCTGTGATGGGCTGATCTGGCCGGGGTGCGGGAGCTGCGCTCCCTCGCTCGTCCTGGCAACGGCGTCCGCCAGCTATTTTCCCCTGCCTGCGGCATTCCTCGCGAGCCAAAATAGCCGTCTGCCTGCCGTTCTCCGCTCCGCTTCGACCCTTCGGGTGCCGGGCCTCCCGCCCCCAGCCTGTCGATCGCCATCAAGGTCGAATGGCCGGCCTTGAGAGACAGACAGGAGAGCACCATGGCGACCATCGGCACCTTCACGACCTCCGACCACGGCTTCCTCCGGGGCCAGATCCGCACCCTCAACCTGGACGCCTCCGTGTCCATGGAGCCGGTCGACTCCGACAAGGAGGGCGCTCCCGCCTACCGGCTCTTCGCGGGCGAGGTCGAGCTCGGGGCGGCCTGGGCCAAGACCGGCAAGGAGAGCGGGCGGCTCTACCACCAGGTCCGGATCGACGATCCCTCGCTCCCGGCCCCGATCTTCGCCAACCTGGTCGAGGACCGCGACACGGGCGGCTACGCCCTGATCTGGAACCGGCCGAAGCGCCCCGCCAAGCGCCCGGCCACCCGCCGACCCCAGACCCGCCAGTAGCGGCTCACCAAGCCCCGCCCGGAACATGCCCGGGCGGGGCAAACCTCCCCCTCTCCGGTCCGTCTCCTATCCGGACGCTCGCGGGTCCACGCAGCCGACGTGCGGCTGCGCCGCGGCGGGGAACGTCAGGACGCCCGTCACCGGCGCCGCGCGCCGGCTGGTCCCACCAGCACGGGCCGGAGAAAGGGAGGGGCCTCGCTGCTCGCCCGACCGGGTTCAGGGCTTCTCGGCGACCTTCGCCGTTCTCGGCCGACGGGCAGGTTTTCGATCGCGAGCGAGGAGGCTGTCGGCCTCCCTGCGCTTGCCCAGCGCGGAGGTCAGGGATTCGTAGCTGTGGCCGTTCCGTTTCAGAGCCCGGCGCGCGTCATCCACGTCGAAGCCGAGCAGCTCGATGACGCTCATGTCGAGGCTGGCGGCGATTCGATCCAGCGTCTTGAGCGTCGGATTCCCTATGCCTCGGAGCACCTGATGGTAGGTGCCTCGAGCTAGCCCGGTCTTCCGGATGAACGCTTCAACGCCGCCGTTCTCGACCTCGAGCTGCTGAAGTCGGATGGCCAGCATCTCATTCAGGATAGAGGCGTCGACGGACTTCGACTTGCGGGCGGGCGGCATGGCGAAGGTACGTTCCGGGACGAGGCCAGGGGCACGCGTAACCGCCTCGGTGCGTCCTGTATACTCTTGCTCATTCTAACAGACGAAAGTTTAACGGCTGAAGCTACCGGCATCCTTCCTGGCGCGAACAGATCGATGCGTGAAGGCCGATGTGCGCGGCTGTCCAGTCGCGCAGCGACCTTAGCGAAGCGGAGCAGGTCCGGAGCCGGACCGCGCTCTCACATAGCGCCGTAGGTACGGCGGAGGACCTGTGGTCAGGCACCGTCTGGCGGGGGGAGGCGTCCGATCTGCTTCAGGTGGTCGTGGAGGATCCGGTCGATGATCCGGAGAGGATGGGTCCGCGCCTCGGCCGCCATCTGACGCAGCGCGAGGTCGATCGCGTCCGGAAGGCGCAAGGCGAAGGGTCGCGACGCGTAACGCCCACCATAGCCCTCGAACGGGTCTCGGGCGCTGTTGGCTTTGGCGCGGCCAGATTGAGAACTTGCGATTGCGTCGGGTCCCGCCGGAGGGTGCGGCTCCGGGGACTTGGCTCCGACCGGCGGCTCCGGGTAGTCCGGCGTGATCACGACAGGTGCAGGATTGCCGACGGAAGCAAGCCGCTGCAGCCGATGCGAGTCGCGGGGCAGGGGAGGGCGGTCCGATCGGGCGGCTTCGCCGCGATCGCTCACGCCGCGGCCTCCGCCGACGCCCCGTCCTGGCTCGCCGCGAGCAGTTCACGGACGACCTGGTCGGCGTTGTAGCGCGCCTTGCGGACCGGTTCGTCCTTGTCGCTCATCTGGTAGAGCGTGCCGTGGCCGCTTGTCATCGTGCGGTACGTCACTCGGCGATAGAGCGCGTTCGCACAAACCGGCACGCGCTCGGCGTCGAGATAGGCCACGACCTCCCGAAGCGGCCGGGTGTTCCGGTCCAGGCTGTCGTATTCATTGAAGAGCACCCGGTGCTGGCTCATCGGCAAGCCTGCCGTAGCGGAGTGCCTCTCGAGGTTGCGGATCGTGCGGACCACCTGCGAGGCGTCGAAGGTGTGCACCTTGCTGGGCAGGACGACGAGATCGGCCCGGAGCGCTGCCTGGATCACTACCTCGCCGTAATAGCCAGGAGTGTCGACGACCAGGACGTCATAGGCGTCGAGGCGGTCGATGGCTTGAGCCAGGGCTTTCTCGTCGGCGGCTCGGACCAGGTCTACACCGTCCGGGCTCAAGCCCCTCGCGACCGAGGAGGCGTGCCATTGATACGAGGACCCCTGCGGGTCGGCGTCTACGATCGCCGTCGCATAGCCGTGCTTCGCGAACTCGCCGGCCAGGATGATCGCGACAGTGGTCTTGCCTGAGCCGCCCTTCGGGTTCGTGACGGCGAAGATGCTCGGCATTTGAGGTCTGCTACCAGGTCGGCAGGGAACGCAGCGGCGTCACGGCGGTTAGATCACCATACATTATAGTGTCTATCGCGCAAGACGGCAGGACGGCACTACGATCGTGACGAGCTGCGGAACAGCGGCATTCCCGGATGACCGCATGAACGATTTGACGGGATGCACGCTTGCGGGGTCGCGTCAGAGCCGAGGTTCGCGGGTACGGGATGAACGCGCTGCCGCCATGTCGTGCTGCGCTGCTAGCGCAGTGGCGAGTTGCTGGATGATCGCAATGTGGACTGATCGGAGTCCTTGAAAGCCGTATGTCGTTCATACCGGGTTGCGGTGTTGCCGGTGAAGGCCGCTTCGCGGAATGCGGATGACGGGGTCCAAGCGGCCTTCCTCGGATTGGCGTTGCCGCCGTTCCTGCGGAGAGGTTCTTTCGTCAGTATAATGTCCATTGGTTGACAAGATACCGGTTTGTGGGCCAAACCTGAGGAGGCTGCTCGACGCAGCCGTGGCGCTCGCGCGGCGGGAACGCCGATCCGGATCGGATCGGCTGCCGAGCGAGGCTGGAAGGGGAGGGCGCCTTGGCGCGTGCGGCCCGCACAGCGAGACGGAAGCCGAGGCTTCGGACGGAGCTGTCCGACGCCGACGAGCGTCATCTCCAGGAGGCCGTCGAGCTGTTCGGGCTGCCGAAGGCGGAGGTCGTGCGACGCCTGATCCGCGGCTCCGTCCAAGCTGGGCCTGCGCTGTCGGCCGAGAACACGAAGGCGGTGGTGACGCTCGCCGGCCAGGTCCGAGCGGTCGGGCGCAACCTGTCGCAGCTCCTGCGAGCCATCCACCGGGGTCAGGCCGTGCGGATCGAGGACACCGAGGCGGTCTGGCGCGGGCTGCACGGCGTCGTCGCCGAGATCAACGACGAGCTCACCGAGATGACGGTCGCCTACGGGTCGAAGCTCCGGCGCGAGGCGGGGCTGCGGCTGCCGGCCGAGATCGACCGTGAGGAGCGAACGGCGTGACGCGCGCGGCCCAGATCGCCTGGTGGGTCGAGCAGGTCGAGACGACCCGGCGAGCCGTCGGCGCGGCCCGCGAGGAGCGTCGCAGTCGCCGACCGTCACCGATCCTCGATGATGAGGAGTTCCGAGGGAGGCGAGGGCGGGTCGGCCCGCTCCCGACCCCGCCGGCTGCCGTGCAGGTCATCCGCGGCACGACCATCTGCGGCGGCCAGGACGAGGAGCGTCGCCGCGGGCTTCCGGCCGGAACGGGTGGGGGCTCCGCGTCGCGACAGCAAGCGCGGTCGAGCTTGGGCCGGGCCGGGAACAGCGGCGGTGGAGGATCGGGCCTCGGGGGAGGGCAGGGCGACGCGCTCGGCCGCGCCCGGCAGATCGCGGCCGGCTACCAGCCGGCCGTGATCAAGGTCGTGTCGTTCGCGCGCGGCGTGGCCCGGGCGACGGCCACGGGTCAGTACGTGCAGCGCGAGGACGTCCCGCTCGAGACCCATGACGGCCGGATGCTCTCGGACCGGGAGGCGGTCGCCGAGGAGATCAAGGCCTGGTCGGCAGGCTTCGAGAAGCGGGCGGAGAGCCAGGACGCGGCCGCGATGCGGCTCACGCTGCACGGCGTCCGTGACACGCCCGAGGGCAGGGCTCTGTACGAGCAGGCGATCGCGTCCGGCTTCGCCGGGCACCGATACGCTGCCCGCCTCGACGCGCTGCCTTCAGGCGCTTTGGAGGCGCAGCTCGTCGTCGCCATGGCCGGCACCGCGCGAGAGCGGTTCCGGGTGCGCGAAGAGCGCATCGGGGTAGGGGAGGGGGGCTTCGTCGAGCGCCGGCTCGATCCGGCCTCCGAGGCAGCCGCGAAGGCCAGGATCGGGGAGGTGACCGGCTTTCCGGTCCACGCCATCAGCGTCGTCCCGGGCGCGAGCAGCCACGGCCGCGATGGAGTGACTTACCGGCTGGGCAGGCTGATCGAGAAGGGCGCGGCGACCGACGACCGGGGCAGGGCGGTCGCGAACGTGGCGGACGCCCGGATCGCGGCGCGAGAATGGGGGCCGTCGCTGCGCTCCCAGTCCTCGCGCGACACCATGCACCTGATCATCTCGGCGAAGGCCGGGACCGATGTCGAGGCGCTGACCCGGGCCGCTCGCGCCTTTCTGCACGACCGCTTCGCGGACCACCGGTTCATGTTCGGGGTCCACACCGACAAGGAAGGCGAGGGACACATCCACGCCCACGCCGTCATCACGGTCCGGAACGAGGCCGGTCAGAAGGTCCACCCCAGCCGTGACACGTTTCGGGAGTGGCGGCAGGCCTATGCCGAGCACGCCCAGGCCGAAGGGCTGAAGATCGTCGCGACCGGTGCCCGGGAGCGCGCCTCCTCGCAGAGCTACGGGCCGAGGGACAAGGCGATCGTGGAAGCGGCCGAGCGGCCTCGACCCGCTCGCGAAGTGCGGGATCGCGCCTACGCAGCCGACCCCGCCAACCGTCGGCTGATCGACAACGCCCGGCAGCGCATCCGGACGGCGCGCGCCAACCCGATCAGGCTCCCGACGACCGACACGGAACGACGTGCCGCCGGCGAGCACACGGCCGTTTGGCGGCAGGTCGTCGGCGAGCACCCCGGAAACGCGACCGCGCTCGGCATGCTGGCCCGGGTCGCAACGGCGGAGACGGTCGGCGGCATCCTGCACACGATAAGTAGGCGGGTGGGTCAGCTCACGACGAAGGAGGACGGCATGGCGATCACGTCGGACCAAATGGCGAAGGACTTGGCGGTCATGAACGAGGCCGTCTCGCGGACGAGCGACCTCCTCGACGGCGGCACGAAGCAGCAATTCCAAGAGGCCTCGGCCCGCTATCTCGAGACGCTCGCGAACCGCATCGACCTGCAACGGGTGCAGGAGATCGGCGTTGAACAGCTCTCACGAAGAGAGGTTGAAAGCCTGGTCGGCGTCAACGCGGATCGCCTGATTTCGCGGGCCCAAGAGGTCGAGGCGCGCGAGACGCGCGAGGCGGCTTCGGCACAGCTCCTGGCGGACCGGGCCGTGGAGGTCGAGCGCCGACAGGAAGGGAGGGGGCGTGCGGATCCCGAGGCGCAGCGCGAGCTCCGGTCGGAGCGGGCGGTCGTCGCCGGCACGCAGCAGGCGGCGGCCCGGGAGGCGCGCGAGGCCGCGGCGGCCGTCGAGGCCGCGCGCGTCCTGGCCGATCATCCCGCCCAGCCGCTTCCGATCGGCCTCGTGCAGACGGACGCTCTCGGCAAGCTCCGGGCCGAGCAGGAGCGGGTGCTTCGCGAGATCGAGGCCGAGCGTGGCGAGGCGCAGGCGATCAAGGGCCAGCGGCTCACGTGAGCCTGCCGGGCGCGCGCCGCTCCGGCGCATGCAACGCTCTTGTCGGACCGTCACATCCGGCGGCAGCGGGGATGTGCTCAGGCCGGAGGCGCGTGCGATGAGCAGTCGGCGCAGGCTGCCGTCGAAGGTCCCGGACCACACCGTCGCGTGCGGTTGGGACAACCCGCTGCAGACCTATTTCTGCACTGTGGTGCGTGACCGGGTAGCGGGCGATCGCGAAGCCGACGACCTGGTCGTCCTCTGGCTTGGCCTGGACGAGCGGGAGGTGCGCACGCCTGAAGCGCTGGTCGGGCCTCTCGCGCCCTATGCGGAGCTCGACGCCGCGATGTTGTCGCTGCTACGCGCTGACCGCGCTGCGGACCTAGATCGCGGGCCGTCTGTCCTGCAGCGCCAGTCGCTCGCCGCGATCAAAAGGCGACGGACTTGAGAGGCAGCGAAAGGGCGAGGTCAGCAGGAACACGCTCGCAGCTCGTAGCCTTGCGCTGCTTCCGGCTGAGCCAGGTTTCCAGCGCTTCGCTGGCCTGGGCACGCGCCTCGAAGAGGTCGAGGCGACGCCGGCCGGACGCTCCGAGGCGGCCCCATTCTCGAACAAGCGCTGTGTCGCCGAACAGGGTTTCCTCGAGCGACAGGACGTAGAAGCGAGCCATGTTCGCGCTCGGCACGCGACGCTCGAGCACGAGGAGCTGCACGGATGAGATCGCGGCCGACATGCCGAATCATCCGGAGCCGCGCCCGGGCCGTCCAACGACTTTCATGAATCGGTCAGGGTGGTTCGATTCATGGTCGTGATGGCGTACTTCGTAGCCGGGAGGCCGACGTAGCAGCCCCCCTTTCCCCTTGCCGCGCCTCAGCCAACCCGCCTCTGATCAGCGCGGGGTTGACCAAAGCGTGTTCGATGTTCCTTTTTCGTTCTAATCAGCGAGGAAGAGATGCACGCGATCGAAATCGTCATAGGGCGACCCTTGCCCCTCCCGGTTCTTCGGTCAGCGGTGCGCGCCGGCTTTCCCTCGCCGGCGGACGATTTCGCCGAGGAGGAGATCGACCTCCAGCAGCTGCTCATCCGCAACCGGCCGGCGACGTTCCTGATTCGCGTTGACGGCGACAGCATGGTCGAGAAGCGCCTGCATCATGGGGATCTCGCCGTCGTCGACCGCAGCCTCGCACCTCGGCCTGGCGACGTCGTCGTGGTGGACATCGATGGCGAGCGCTCTTTCAAGGTCTGGGCGCCACGGTCCGGCCGGATCGAGCTAGCCTTCGCGAACCGCACCTACCCGCTATTCCAGGTGCCATCCGACGCGCTGGTCGAGGTCTGGGGTGTCGTGTCGTCGATCAGCTCTTCCCGCCGCGCTACGCGATGAGGGCTTTTGCGCTTATCGACGGGAACGCCTTCTACTGTTCCTGCGAGAGGGTCTTCGACCCGTCCCTCCGGCTTTTGCCGGTCGTCGTGCTGTCGAACAACGACGGCTGCGCCATCGCCCGCACGGCGGAGGCGAAGGCGCTCGGCATCAGGATGGGCGACCCATGTTTCAAGATCCGGGATCGCTGCCGCCGCGAGGGCGTGCGGGTGTTCTCGTCGAATTACGCCCTCTACGGCGATATGAGCGGGCGAACGAACGAGATCTATCGACGGTTCGCGCCCGACGTCGAGATCTACTCGATCGACGAGAGCTTCCTCGACCTCACGCCGGTGCGCCCGGTTGACCGCGTGCCGCTCGGCCGGGATCTTCGGTCGACGGTGCTGCGCTGGACCGGCATCCCGACCTGCGTCGGCATCGGGCCGACGAAGACGCTGGCGAGGCTCGCGAACCACATCGCCAAGCACGAGCCGGAGATGGGGGGCGTCTGCGACCCGACCGACCCGACCGAGCGCGCCCGATGGTTGGCCGGGACGAAGCTCGAGGAGGTCTGGGGCATTGGCCCGGCCTCCGCCCGGAAGCTCCGGGCGTTCGGGTGCGACACGGGTCGCGGACGTGGCCGCGCTCGACCCGAGGCCGGCCCGAAAGGCGCTGACGGTCGTCGGCGAGCGCATGGTCTACGAGCTTCGCGGGCAGTCCTGCCTCAGCCTGGAAGCCCTCACGCCGACCCGGAAGGGCTGCGCCGTCACCCGCATGTTCTCCCGCCGGGTCGAGGACCGAGACACGATGGAGCAGGCGATCGCGACCCATGCCGCCCGGCTGGGCGAGAAGCTGCGTCGTGAGGCGCTCGGGACCGACCACGTCACGGTCTTCTTCCACACCTCCGAGCATGACACGGACGCGCCGCAGCGCTCGGTCTCGACGGTCGTCACGCTGCCGGAGGCAACCTCCGACACGATGGCGTTGGTCAAGGCCGCAACCTGGGGCATGCGGCGAGTCTGGCGCGACGGCTATCGCTACAGCAAGGCCGGCATCGTGACGGTCGACCTCGTGCCGCTCGCCAACTCTCAGAGAGCGCCAATTGGAGCGCTCGACCGGGAGGCCGGGGGAGCGCTGATGGAAGCTCTCGACCGGTGCAACGAGCGCTGGGGCCGGGGCGCCGTCGTCCCGGGCGTCGCTGGCTTCGCGCCGCGGCGGACCTGGTCGACCAAGTTCGAGATGCGCTCGCCGCGCTACACCACGCGGCTAGAGGAGCTTGCCGTCGTCAGGGCCGCGTGATCCCGGAGGCGGGTCCTCCTTCTCGCCGCGCGCGACGATCAGCAGGGCGCCATCAGGCAGTGGCCGCTGGAGGGCAACAGCCTCACCCCACGGTGCCCGGAGCCAGACGTCACGTTCCTCGTCCGTGGTGAGGATCACGGGCATCGCCTTCGGGTGGATTGCTCCGACCTCGCGGTTCGGATTGGTCGTGAGAAACCCGAACAGGTCGTCGGTCGACTCACCGTCCCTGATCTTGCGCACCGACGTCCAGCCCTCGACCTTGATGCCGGCGAAGCAGGCCAGCGGCCGCTTTTCGTCGAGAGCGAACCAGACCGAGGGACGGGCGCCGCTCGGGAGCACCTCGTTCTCGCTGAACGACGTGAACGGGACGAGGCACCGGCTCTCGGGTCCGAGCCATCGCGCCCAATGCCGGCTCGACGTGTTGCGGATGTTCGTGGTGCCGCCGTCGGGCTCGAGCCGCAGCAGCTCCTTGAAGTCGGCCGGCTTGCCTTTTGCCCGCAGCTTGTCGGCTCGCTTCTTCGTCGCCTCGAACAACGCCTGCTCGGAGGATGGCATGCCCCACTTATACAGCGAGAGGGAGCGGGCGCCGTCGCGCACGTGGACGACGGGAGCTGGGTAGTTCGGAAAGATGCCCGGCAGAGGAGGGAGGTTGCCCGTGTCGTCGCGGTCGGTCCGGAAGAGCTGGCGGATGGCGTCCTGGCCCTTGGTCACGCTGTACAGGTTGCACATCGTTCAGCGGCCATCCTGCGACAGCGCGCGAAAGCGCTCCCGGGCCTCCGGGCAAGCTGTGTCGCCGGCACGGAGTACGCGAGCAGCGCCGCGCTCGACGGCTCGTTCATGGGCGAGGCGGGCGCGCTCGGTGTCCGCTGCGGTCGTGGCCAGATCGCGGATGCGGCGAATGACTTCCCGGCCGACATCGACGAGCACTCCTTCTGGAACGCCGCAGACGGAAGCTGCCCCGATCACCTCGCCGCTTCGCGCGGCGAGGATGACAGCCCGGGAACTCTCCGGCGTAACCGCCAGGGCTACGATCGGACAAAAGGCCAATGGAAGACAAAGCGCGCTTCGCATGCTCGCCAGACTACCGCGCAGACGGCAGCATCGCGAGTTGTCCGAGCGCTCGCTGAGTGCCCCTTCCCCTAGTCTTGCTCGACGTCAAACGCCTCGAACTCGACGAAGGCCGCCCGTACTTTGCCGGCCAGCTCCTCGTCGCTCAAGTCGACCGTGACGACGATGCTGCCGTGCAACGCCGCATCGTCGCGGCTCTCCGGGGTCGGAGAACCAGCCGCGCGATCGGAGCCCGCTTGCTCCTCCCCGGCAGAGTTCTCATTGCCCGCGGCCGCGATCAGGATGCTCGCTCGGTCGACCCCGTATTCCTGCACCAGCCGCTCGACGGTCATCTCCGCCTCGCGCCGTGTCTCGAACTGGCCCGTCAAGGTCGTGCCCATGCCGCCCCCGTCCATCCGTCTGCTTCATGCCGCTTCATGTGTGGCCCGGTGTCCCGGTCCGCCGCAAGGGCGGGGGCGCGATGCGGCGGTGAGGCGCCGCCTGAACCGGCGCCGGCGTTCACGCCCACAGGCTTTCGATCAACGGTTCAGTCGCCGTGCGCTCCCGTCGGGTGCCGAGCAGCTTGAGCAGGTCGGAGCTCTGCGAGGTCTCGTCCTCGGCCTCGATGGTGCTTGAAAGCGCTGCGCCAACGCGCGCTTCGACGCCCGTTAGCAGGAACTCCACGCCCTCGTGGTCGAGGGGAGCCGCGCTTTCGCCCTCGTAACGCCGACCTTTGAAGCCGGCCTGGAGGCGCTTGGGCCAGCGAGCCTTGCCGTCGCCGAGGAGCGCCGCGCCGGGCGCCTCAGGGTTCTTGATCGAGAGGGCGTAGACGGCTTCGGCCGGGATCCCGAGCGCCTCCTGCACGGGACCGGGCGCCTCCGGCAGCTCCAGCCGACAGGCCAGGTGCATCTGACCGCTGCGCCGCACGAGGGCGTACACGCCTTCGCCGGCGGGTCGTGCGGGCGCGAGGTGGCGCGTGCCGCGCGTCTTGGTCTCGTAGTTTTGCGCCGCGAAGAACTCCCGCACCTCCTCGGGCTGGCGCAAAACCCGGTCGACGAAGCCCCAGTTGCGCTCGTGCGAGCGGAGATCGGGCAGGCGCTTCGCGCCGACCACCAGGAGACGCCAGAGCGCGCGGCTCTTCGGCCGCAGCACGACGTGCAATCGCTCTATGTCCTCCTGGGAGGCGGCCGCCTCGTGCTCGACCTTGGGCCGGTAGAGGACGAACAGGTTGCCAGTCTCTTGCACGTCCGGCGCTGTGTCGCGCGTCTCGCGTGCAGCCATGGCCTCCCCTTACCGCGAGCGTGTCAGGATCGTGGTGTCGATCCAGGCGACCAGTAAGTCCAGGAGTTCGCGCCTCACGTCCGCGTCGGTGCGACCCGAACGTTTCGGCACGTGAAAGGCGTGGTCGGCGTCGGGAAGGAGCCGGAGCGTCGCGCGTTCGCCGAGCTCTTCGGCCAGCGCGCGAAGCTGGTGGAGGTCCGCGAGGGCGTCGCGGGTTCCCTGCAGGAAGAGCATCGGGATCGCCACGTCGGCGAGATGCCGGCCTCGGTCGCTCGACGGACGGCCTGCCGGGTGCAGCGGGAAGCCCAGGAACGCGAGGCCGCGGACGCCCGGAAGCGCGGATGCCGCCTGGGCCTGCGAGGTCATCCGGCCTCCGAAGGAACGGCCGCCGGCCACCAGCGGCAGGTCGGGAGCGAGCCGTCCGGCGGCCGCGACGGCCGCGTGGACGGCGGCATGGGCGACGGCGGGCCGATCAGGTCGCTTCGAGCCCGCCTCCATGAAAGGGAACTGGTAGCGCAAGGTCGCGACCCCGCGCTCCGCGAGCCCGGCCGAAACCGACTCGACGAACGAGTGTATCATGCCGGCCCCGGCCCCGTGGGCCATGACAAAGCAGGCTCGGGCAATCGCAGGGCGCCGAAACAGCGCCGACACCGAGCCAGCGCCAGCGACGGCGAGCGCCAGAGAGCCGGTCTCGGCCACCTGGAAGCCGCTTTCCAGGACGCTGCCGCCGGGCGTGACGAGCCCCGCTCAGTTCCACGGCCGTTGCCGGCGCAGCCACTCGCCGATGCTGCAGTCCGCGCGAGTCTCGGCCTGGGCGGGCCGGACGAGCGCGGGGGCGGGCGCGTCGGCGATCTCCCGCACCATCTTGGTCCTGATCGCCGCGACGAATTGGGCTCGCTCGCGCACGGGAACCAGGAAGGCTCCGGCGCCGCCGATGACGCAATCGCGGTAGTAGCCGTCGAGGTTCTCGATGTCCCAGGACTGGGTGGGGCGCTTCAGCATGATGGGGAGCCCGTTGACCACGATGCCGTTGCCGACGGCCGCGTCCCGGGCGGTCGTCACGAGCCGGCCGTCGTTGTTCGGCCCGTCGCCGGAGATGTCGATGACCTGGCGCGAGGCCTCCACGCCGCTTCGTGCAAGGAGCTCGATCCCGTAGTCGATCGCGGCCGACACCGAGGTGTAATAGGCGCGCCCGGGCGGCGCTCGGCCGAGACGGTCGGCGAAGGCCAGCGCCCCTTCCGATCCGTCGATCACGGTCCAGGGCACGACGACCTGCTGGTGCGCGGCGCTGGCCCACTCGAAATACGTCACCGCGATTCGCCCGAGCATCCCCTTGCGGATCGCGTCGTGAACTGCCGGCGAACGGAACGCCTCGATGAAACCCTGCCGCTGCAAATCCTGCTCGTCGGGGTCCATCGACCAGGAGACGTCGACGGCCAGAACGAGCGCGACGTCGACCTCCTGGCCGGCCTCGGCGGCTGTGGCCGCAACAGGCGCTGCGGTTAGGCAGAGAAGCGCGAGCAACCCGGCCTGGGCCGATCGCACCGGTCCGGCATTCGCCCATCCCAGCGACCAAATCGGCATTGATGGCGTCTCCTCGCTCGGCCCTGAGCGAAGCGCAGAGTAGCAGACTCGTCGCGCTTGATTGTGGGAGCCGTTTGAAATCCGCTCTCGGAAAAGCGAGTGCTTGAGCTCAACCGATGATCGCGGGACCGTCTACGGCCGGCCTGCACGGAGAAAGACGATGGCGGGCACGGTCGCGGACTTCATCTGGGAGCGCCTCGGGGCCTGGGGCGTGCGGCGCGTCTTCGGCTACCCGGGCGACGGCATCGGCGGCCTCATCGGGGCGCTCGCCCGCACGGAAGGCGCGATCGACTTCGTCCAGGTGCGCCACGAGGAGATGGCCGGGCTCATGGCCTGCGGCACGGCCAAGTTCACGGGCGAGGTCGGCGTGTGCCTCGCGACCTCGGGCCCAGGCGCCATCCACCTCCTCAACGGCCTCTACGACGCCAAGCTCGATCACCAGCCGGTCCTCGCTCTCGTCGGTCAGCAGGCGCGCTCGGCCATCGGCTCGCACTACCAGCAAGACCTCGACCTCCAATCCCTCTTCAAGGATGTTGCCGGGGCCTATGTCGAGACCGCCTTCGTACCCGCCCAGGTGCCTCACCTCATCGACCGCGCCTACCGCATCGCCAAGGCTGAGCGCCGCGTCACCTGCGTGATCCTGCCGAACGACCTTCAGGTCCTGCCGATGGAGCAGCCGGCGCGCGAGCACGCCATGACCCATTCGGGCGTGGGTCTCGACGTATCGCCCGTCGTGCCCGACCGGGCGGCCCTCGCCCGAGCAGCAGGGGTGCTGAATGCTGGCGGCAAAGTCGCCATGCTGGTCGGGGCCGGCGCGCTCGGGGCGACCGACGAGGTGATCGCGGTGGCGGAGCGGCTCGGGGCCGGGATCGCCAAGGCGCTGCTCGGCAAGGCCGCGGTGCCGGACGACGTGGTCTTCTGCACGGGGTCAATCGGCGTGCTCGGCACAAAGGCGAGCTGGGACCTGATGGAGGGCTGCGACACGCTGCTGATGGTAGGCTCGGGCTTTCCCTACACCGAGTTCCTGCCGGAGGTCGGCCAGGCAAGGGGTGTTCAGATCGACATCGACGCCGGCATGCTCGGCCTGCGTTACCCGATGGAGGTCAACCTCGTCGGCGACGCCGCCGCGACCTTGCGTGCCCTATTGCCGCTCCTCGAAGAGAAGGCCGATCGGAGCTGGCGCGAGACGGTGGAAGAGAACGCCGTCGCCTCGTGGGAGCAGGCGCGCGGCATGGCCATGGCCGACGCCGACCCGATCAACCCGCAGCGCGTCGCCTACGAGCTCTCCGAACGCCTGCCGGACGGCAGCATCGTGACGGCCGACAGCGGCACGACGACGGTCTGGTACGCGCGGGACCTCAAGTTCCGGCGCGGGATGATGGGCTCGGTGTCGGGCACGCTCGCCACCATGGGCTGCGCGATCCCCTACGCGATCGCGGCGAAGTTCGCCCATCCGGGGAGGCCGGTGATCGCGCTCGTGGGCGACGGGGCCATGCAGATGAACGGCATGGCCGAGCTGATCACGGTCGCCAAGTACTGGAAGCGATGGACCGATCCCCGGCTCGTCGTGATGGTCCTCAACAACCGCGACCTCGCCTACGTGACCTGGGAGGAGCGGGTGCAGCTGGGCGATCCGAAGTGGGAGGCGAGCCAGGCCTTGCCCGACGTCCCCTACGCCGAGTTCGCGAAGCTGATCGGTCTGGGCGGCCGCCGGGTCGAAGATCCGGAGGAGGTCGGGGCGGCCTGGGACGAGGCGCTGGCGGCCGACCGCCCCTTCGTGCTCGACATGGTGACCGACCCGAACGTGCCGCCGCTGCCGCCGCATATCACGCTGAAGCAGGCGCGCAGCTTCATGGGCGCCTTGCTGGCGGGGGAGCCGGAGCTCGGCAGCGTCCTGGCCAACACCGCCCGAGAGATGATCGGGGCGATCCTGCCGAGTGCGGGTAAGGCGAGTGAGGGTGACGGCTAGATAGCTGGCACTAATCTAGGACAGAGACACAAACGTGAGGTGCGGCTGGAGCCGCTGTCCGGGAACGGTTGCGAGACGCCGGCATCGCGCTACCAGCCGACGGACGGTTGACCAAACAACAGGCGGAGCACGTTCGCGACCGCGATAGCGCCGATATAGAGGAGAATGCTCTCAACTAAGGGCGTGCAGTATTTGCACCAGCGGAGCGGCGGCATCAGCCCATCGAACCAGGACCACGACACGGCGCAGGTCAGGAGCGTTAGCGCCACGAGCGCATTCCCGCTGCGCTCAGCGACCGAACAGGTGTAGACTACTATCCCGAGGGCATGCTCCCGGAAGAGGAGTCGTCGGAATAGGAACCATTGCGAGGGTATCTCTCGCGCGGCTGAGGACCGTACGGGCTCGGGCACGACTCACCCGTGTATGAGGTTTTGCATCGAGAGCACGACCAAGGCCCGGCTCAGCAAGGCGTAGATGGCCGCTTCGTCCCAATGCGTCAGGACAGAGCTGAGAACGAGCTCGCGACGAGTCACGGCTATGACGACGCTTAAGCCCGCGGCTACAATAAGGAGAGTGGCGAGCACGGCCCAGAACGGCTGACTGCTGGCGGCCGCGAAGCCGGCAAGGATCGCGAGTCGAAGGCAGAGGCGAGTCACGAAGATCAGAGACGTAGCCGTCTCCAGATGGTCTGCTTGCGAGGTCATGGCCGAAGATGACGGTCAGAATGGGTGCCCGAGCGCCAGCAAATCCTAGCTGGTTCGGCATAAAGGCTCGCCTGTGAACCTTGCTTGATTACATCAAGACGGTCGAGATTCTGCAGCACCGGATTGTGGCATCCTGCAGCCTTAGACGCATCCGGCTTGGGTCTCGCATCTTTATGAGATTCTTATTTCTGAGTGCTCGCGCCTATCTCGTTTCCATACGCGCTCCAGCGTAGCTCTCTGCCTCAGACCGTCATCGCGCCCGAGGTTGTCATGTTCGACCTGATCTACATTGCCCTTGGGATTGCGTTTCTGATGGGCTCGGTCGGCTACGCGGCAATCTGTGATCGGCTGTGAGAGCAACCCTATGATCTTCGACCTTGCACTGGCCGGCCTCGTGACGATCGGCCTCCTCGCCTATCTCGGCTACGCTCTCGTCCGCCCCGAGCGGTTCTGAAGGACACGCTCGCCATGACCATCATCGGCTGGATCCAGATCGCGCTCTTCTGCGCCGTGGTAGTGGCGCTCGTGCCGCCGCTCGGGCTCTACATGACCCGCGTCTTCAACGGCGAGCGCACATTCATGTCGCCCGTGCTCGGCCCGGTCGAGCGCGGGCTCTACGGTCTCGGCGGCCTCGACGAGCGACAGGAGCAGCACTGGCTGACCTACGTGATCGGCATGTTGCTGTTCCACGTCGTCGGCTTCACCTTCCTGTACTTGCTTCTGCGCCTGCAGGGGATCCTGCCGTTCAACCCGGCCGAGATGTCGGCGGTGTCGCCCGAGCTCGCCTTCAACACCGCGGCGAGCTTCGTCACGAACACGAATTGGCAGAACTACGGCGGCGAATCGACGATGTCGTACCTCGTCCAGATGCTCGGCCTGACCGTGCAGAACTTCCTCTCCGCCGCGACCGGGATCGCGCTCGCGGTGGCGCTGATCCGAGGTTTCGCGCGCCGGTCGGCTTCGACCGTCGGCTCGTTTTGGGTCGATATGACCCGCGCGACCCTCTACGTTCTCCTGCCGCTCTGCATCCTGCTGACGCTCGTCTACGTTTTCCGCGGCGTCCCGCAGACGCTCGGCGCCTATGTCCAGGCGACGACGCTCGAAGGCGCCAAGCAGACCATCGCGGTCGGCCCGGTCGCGTCGCAGCTCGCCATCAAGATGCTCGGCACCAACGGCGGCGGCTTCTTCAACGCGAACTCGGCGCACCCCTTCGAGAACCCGGACGCGATCGTCAACTTCATCCAGATCGTCACGATCTTCGCGATCGGCGCGGCCCTGACCAACGTCTTCGGCCGGATGGTCGGCGATCAGCGCCAGGGCTGGGCGATCCTCGCCGCCATGGGCGTCCTTTTCATCGCCGGCGTCGCCGTGACGTACTGGGCGGAGGCCGCCGGCAACCCGATCGTCAACGCGCTCGGCCTGACCGGCGGCAACATGGAAGGCAAGGAGGTACGGTTCGGCATCGTAGCGTCGGCGCTGTTCGCCGTGGTCACGACGGCCGCCTCCTGTGGGGCCGTCAACGCCATGCACGACTCCTTCACGGCGCTCGGCGGCATGATCCCGATGATCAATATGATGCTGGGCGAGATCATCGTCGGCGGCGTCGGAGCCGGCCTCTACGGCATGCTGATCTTCGTGGTGATCGCGATCTTCGTCGCCGGGCTGATGGTCGGGCGCACGCCCGAATATCTCGGCAAGAAGATCGAGGCCAAGGAGGTCAAGATGGCGATGCTCGCCATCCTGTGCCTGCCGCTCGCGATGCTCGGCTTCACGGCGATCGCGACCGTGCTGCCCTCCGCGGTGGCCTCGATCGCCAATCCCGGCCCGCATGGCTTCTCCGAGATCTTGTACGCCTACACGTCGGCGGCGGCCAACAATGGCTCGGCCTTCGGTGGGCTCACGGGCAACACGCCCTGGTACAACGTGACGCTCGGGATCGCGATGTTGATGGGGCGCTTCCTCGTCATCGTCCCGGCGCTGGCCATTGCCGGCTCCCTCGCGGCCAAGAAGACCTTGCCGGCTTCGGCCGGCACGTTCCCGACGAACGGCCCCTTGTTCGTCGGGCTCCTGGTCGGCGTGATCCTGATCGTGGGCGGCCTGACCTTCTTCCCGGCGCTCGCGCTCGGCCCGATCGTCGATCACCTCTCGATGGTCGCCGGCCAGACCTTCGCGGCCCAGTGATCCGGCCGCGATGTTCCGGACCCGGCGCGAGCTGGAAGCCAAGCTCTTCATCACGAAGGCTGCGCGTCGCCGCGCGGCCCCTCACCGCGATCCGAGCCTGATCGAGCTGATCATTGGCCTCTCGGCCTTCGTCATACTCGTGATGGCCTGCCTGTACGCAGTGGCCTGGCTCGGCCGCTGACACCCTCGTCCCGCACGCGGGCATCTGTCCGGAGTTCGTCCATGTCGCATCCGAACCAGATCAGCATCTTTAGCCCGGCAATCGTCGGACCCGCGGTGGGTGGAGCCTTCCGCAAGCTCGATCCCCGCCTCATGGCCAAGAACCCCGTCATGTTCGTGGTCGAGGTCGTGGCCGTGCTGACCACGATCCTGTTCCTGCGCGACCTCACCACCGGTGGCGCCAACCTCGCCTTCTCGTTCCAGCTCGTCCTCTGGCTTTGGTTCACGGTCCTGTTCGCGAACTTCGCTGAGGCCGTCGCGGAAGGTCGCGGCAAGGCGCAGGCCGACTCGCTGCGGCGAACGCGCACCGAGACGCAGGCCAAGGTGCTGACCGGCTCGGGCGCGAGCGTCGGCGGAGACCGATCCGCTTACAAGTTGGTCTCTGGCACGAGCCTGAAGGTCGGCGACGTGGTGCTCGTCGAGACGGGCGACATAATCCCGTCCGACGGCGAGGTGATCGAGGGCGTCGCGTCCGTGAACGAGGCGGCGATCACGGGCGAGTCCGCGCCCGTGATCCGGGAATCCGGCGGCGACCGCTCGGCCGTGACCGGCGGCACGCAGGTCCTGTCCGACTGGATCCGCGTCCGCATCACGGCCGCGTCCGGCTCGACCTTCATCGACCGCATGATCGCCCTCGTCGAGGGCGCGTCACGGCAGAAGACCCCGAACGAGATCGCGCTCAACATCCTGCTCGCCGGGCTGACGATCATCTTCGTCTTCGCGGTCGCGTCCATCCCGTCTTTCGCGGCCTATGCAGGCGGGGCGATCCCGGTGATCGTGCTCGTCGCGCTCTTCGTGACCCTGATCCCGACGACGATCGGGGCGCTCCTGTCCGCGATTGGCATCGCCGGCATGGACCGGCTCGTGCGTTTCAACGTGCTCGCGATGTCGGGCCGCGCCGTCGAGGCGGCCGGCGACGTCGACACCCTTCTTCTCGACAAGACCGGCACGATCACGCTCGGCAACCGCCAGGCGACCGAGTTCCGGCCCATCCGCGGCGTGACAGAGGCGGAGCTCGCCGACGCAGCCCAGCTCGCATCCCTGGCCGACGAGACGCCCGAGGGACGGTCGATCGTTGTCCTGGCGAAGGAGAAGCACGGCATCCGGGGCCGTGAGATGGGCGAGCTCGGCATCACCTTCGTGCCGTTCATGGCCCAAACCCGGATGAGCGGCGTCGACGGACCTAACATGTCGATCCGCAAGGGCGCCGTTGAGGCCATCCTCGCCCATGTCGACACTTCGGGCAGGTCGGTTGCGGCCGGCGCCGCCGTGCAGGCGCTGAGGTCACGCGTAAGTCCCGACCAGGTGCGCGAGGTCCAGGCCATCGCCGAGGAAATCGCGAAGCTGGGCGGCACCCCGCTCGCGGTCTCGCGGGACGGCCGGCTCCTTGGCGTCATCTACCTCAAGGACATCGTGAAGGGCGGCATCCGCGAGCGCTTCGGCGAGCTGCGCCGGATGGGCATCCGCACCGTCATGATCACGGGCGACAACCCGATGACCGCGGCCGCCATCGCGGCCGAGGCGGGCGTCGACGACTTCCTGGCCCAGGCGACGCCCGAAATGAAGCTCGCGCTGATCCGGGAAGAGCAGGCGAAGGGAAAGCTCGTTGCCATGTGCGGCGACGGCACCAACGACGCCCCCGCGCTCGCCCAGGCCGATGTCGGCGTGGCCATGAACACCGGCACGGTCGCGGCCCGCGAGGCCGGCAACATGGTCGACCTCGACTCCGACCCGACCAAGCTCATCGAGGTCGTCGAGATCGGCAAGCAGCTGCTGATGACGCGCGGCGCGCTCACCACCTTCTCGATCGCCAACGACGTCGCCAAATACTTCGCTATCATCCCGGCGATGTTCCTGGCCTTCTATCCGCAGCTCGGCGCGCTGAACGTCATGGGGCTCGCCTCGCCGCAGAGCGCGATCCTGTCCGCCATCATCTTCAACGCGCTCATCATCGTGGCTCTAATCCCTCTCGCGCTGAAGGGCGTGCGCTACCGCGCCGTTGGTGCAGCCGCTCTGCTGCGGCGCAACCTGCTGATCTATGGCCTGGGCGGCATCATCGTCCCGTTCGTCGGCATCAAGCTGATCGACCTCGCGGTCAGCGCCCTCCACCTCGCTTGAGGACCATGACCATGCTCGCGCAGCTTCGCCCCGCCCTCGTGCTCTTCGCGGCGCTCGCCCTCATCACGGGGCTCGCCTATCCTCTCGCGATGACCGGCATCGCGGGCGTCCTTTTCCCCAGGCAGGCTGCCGGCAGCCTGATCGAGCGAAACGGCACCGTCGTTGGCTCCGAGCTGATCGGGCAGGCCTTCGCGCACGAGCGCTACTTCCACGGCCGGCCCTCGGCCACGAGCGCTGCCGATCCGGCCGACCCTTCCAAGACGATCTCCGCGCCCTACAACGCCGCCAACTCCGCCGGATCGAACCTCGGCCCGACAAGCGCCGCCCTGGTTGAGCGGATTAAAGGCGATATCGAGACCCGCAAGGCGCAAAACCCGGCCGCCCCCGTGCCGGCCGATCTCGTAACGACATCCGGCTCAGGACTCGATCCGCACATCACGCCTGAGGCGGCCCTGTTCCAGGTGCCACGTGTAGCTCGCGCCCGCAACCTGCCGGAGGAGCGCGTTCGCCGGCTCCTCGCAGACCACACGGAAAGCCGAACCCTCGGCCTCTTGGGCGAGCCGCGCGTGAACGTGCTGGCGCTCAATCTTGCGCTCGACGGCGCCGGCGCGCGGTGAACCGTAGGTCGCTGATCAGCCAGCCCCGTCGCTATGCCGGATAGCCGCGAGAAACGTCCGTCACCGGACGCCCTGTTGGCGGCGGCGCGGCGCGAGTCCAGGGACCGAGGCCGCCTCAAGATCTTCCTGGGGGCGGCACCGGGTGTCGGAAAGACCTACGAGATGCTCCAGAGCGCTCAGGCGCGACGGCGCGACGGCGTCGATGTGATCGTGGGCGTGGTGGAAACCCACGGTCGGGCCGAGACCCAGGCCTTGCTGGCGGGGCTCGAGCTGCTGCCGCGCCGCGTGCTCGACTACAAGGGACGCGAGCTCGACGAGATGGACCTGGACGCCGTGCTGGGGCGGCGGCCGCAGCTCGTCCTGGTAGACGAGCTCGCCCATACCAACGCGCCCGGCAGCCGGCACCCGAAGCGGTATCTCGACGTCGAGGAACTGCTGGGCGCCGGCATCGACGTGTACACCACCCTCAACATCCAGCACGTCGAGAGCCTGAACGACGTCGTCGCCCAGATCACCCGGATCAGGGTCCGGGAGACGGTGCCGGACCGCATCATCGACGGGGCAGACGAGATCGAGCTGATCGACCTCACGCCGGGCGACCTCATCCGGCGGCTGCGCGACGGCAAGGTCTACGTCGCCAAGCATGCCGAACGGGCGCTGAAGCACTACTTCTCGCCCGGCAACCTCACCGCGCTGCGCGAGCTGGCGCTCCGGCGGACGGCGCAGCGCGTCGACCAGCAGCTCGTCTCGCACATGCGCGAGCACGCGATCGAGGGCCCCTGGGCGGCGGGCGAGCGCGTGCTCGTCTGCATCAGCGAAGATCCCCGAGCGCCTGGCCTCGTGCGATACGCCAAACGACTGGCCGACCGGCTCCGGGCACCCTGGAGTGCGGTCGCCATCGAGAACGCCCGGTCGCTGCGACTGCCCGAGTCGGCGCGCGATCGGATCGCCGAGACGCTCAGGCTGGCCGAGCAACTCGGGGGCGAAGCCGTGAACCTGCCGGGCGGCTCGCGTCGGCTCGCGGACGACATCCTGGCCTACGCACGGGACGTGAACGCGACCCAGATCGTGACCGGCAAGTCGACCCGCTCACGATTGTTCGAGATCGTTAACGGCTCCGTCGTGCACGACCTCGTGCGACGGAGCGGCAACATCAGCGTACATGTCATCGCCGGGGAAGACCTGCAGGCCGGAGCTGGCCCGGCGGCGGAGGCACCCGCGGCGGCGGGCTCGCGCGATCCACGCCCATACGGTCTCGCGGCGGTGGCGATCGCGATTGCTCTCGGCGTGAGCCTCGCGGTCCGGCCCTATATCGGACTGGAGAGCGTCGACCTGGTCTTCTTCACGGCCGTGGTGGGCGTGGCGGTCCGGTTCGGACTGCTGCCGTCGCTCTTTGCCGTCCTGTTGGCGTCGCTCGCCTACAACTTTTTCTTCCTGCCGCCGACCTGGACGTTCACGATCGCCGACCCGGTCAACGTCGCGGCCCTGTTCTTCTTCGCGATCGTGGCCGTCATCGTGTCGAACCTCGCGGCGCGGGCCCGCGACCAGGCGGTCGCCTCGCAGTCGCGGGTCCGCACCACCGAGGCCCTCTACGGGTTCAGCCGCAAGCTCGCCGCCTGCGCCACGCTGGACGACGTGCTCTACACGACGTCCTACCAGATGGCCGCTACGCTAAAGCTTCGGGTCGTCTTGCTGCTGCCCGGTCAGGACGGGCTCGCCGTCAAGGCCGCCTACCCGCCAGAGGACACGCTCGATGCGGCTGACATCGCAGCGGCCAAGTGGACGCTCGAGAACGCGACGCCGGCGGGCCGGGGAGCCGACACCTTGCCCGGAGGTCAGCGCCTGTTCCTGCCGATGCGTACTGGGCGCGGCGTCGTGGGGGTGATCGGGCTCGATAGCGATCGACCAGGCACGATGCTCTCCCCTGATGGCCGCCGCCTGCTTGACGCCCTGTCCGATCAGGGGGCGCTCGCCCTAGAGCGAGTGCATCTCGTCGAGGACCTTGATCGCGCGAAGCTCGCGGCGGAGACGGACCGCCTCAGGCAGGCCCTCCTCACCTCGATTTCGCATGACCTGAAGACGCCGCTGGCCGCCATCCTGGGCGCGGGCGGCACCTTGCGCGACCTCGACGACAAACTGGCACCCGCCGACAAGGCGGAGCTGATCGGCACGATCGTGGACGAATCGGAGCGCCTCAACCGCTTCATTGCCAACCTTCTCGACATGACGAAGCTCGAGGCCGGCGCCGTCGCGCCGAACCTCGCGCTTCACGACGTGAGCGAGATCGTCGGCTCGGCGCTTGCGCGGGCCTCGAAGATCCTGGCGCAGCACCGCGTGGAGGTCGAGCTCGCGGCGGACCTGCCCATGTTGAACCTCGACGCCGTGCTGTTCGAGCAGGTCCTGTTCAACCTCCTGGATAACGCCGCGAAGTACGCCAACGAGGCGTCTACGATCCGCATCGAGAGCTGGCGCGAGAACGGCTCGCTCTGCCTGCAGGTCCTGGACGAAGGCGCCGGCCTTCCCGAGGCGGAGGTCGAGCGCATCTTCGACAAGTTCTACCGCGCCCGGAAGTCCGACACGGTCCGAGCCGGTACAGGCCTCGGCCTCGCCATCTCGCGCGGCTTCGTCGAAGCCCTGGGCGGCACGATCACTGCCGGAAACCGGACGGACCGGAGCGGAGCCGTGTTCACCCTGAGGCTCCCTGTGCCGGCAGAGACGCGAGAGCTGGACACCGCCGCATGAGCGCCCCCCCGATCCGGATCCTGGTCATCGACGACGAACCGCCCATCCGGAAGCTGTTGCGCACGGGGCTGACCACCCAGGGCTATCAGACGATCGACGCCACCAACGGCCGAACCGCCATGGAGGCGCTGGCGCGGGAGGTCCCGGACCTCATCATCCTCGATCTCGGGCTGCCGGACATCGCTGGCCACGATCTCCTGCGCATCATCCGCGAGAAGCACGAGAGCCTGCCGGTCATCGTGTTGTCCAGCCGCGAAGACGAGAAGGGCAAGGTGGAAGCGCTTGATCTCGGCGCCGACGACTACGTGACCAAGCCGTTCGGAGTGAACGAGCTCCTCGCCCGCATGCGAGCGGCGCTCCGCCATCGCATCCAGGCGCAGGGCGAGCGACCGATCTTCAGGGTGGGCGAGCTATCGGTCGACCTCGTCCGCCGCATCGTGAAGGTCGGCGACCGAGAGGTGAAGCTGTCCCCGAAGGAGTACGAGATGCTCCGGGCCATGGTGCACCACGCCGGCAAGGTTCTGACGCACGCGCACCTCTTGCGCGAGGTCTGGGGCGGCGGGGCGGATACCCAGTATCTCCGTGTCTACGTTCGGCAGTTGCGCTCCAAGCTGGAGCCGAACCCGGACCGGCCGGAATACATCTTGACCGAAACGGGTGTCGGTTACCGCCTTCGCGCGCCGGATTGATCGAGCAACGACAACATGCCTTCCATCCACGTCGAAGACTTCCTCGACCCGGCGAACGTCCATGTCGGGCTGCGCGCATCGGATAAGCGTCGCCTCCTAAGCGACCTGGCGGATCAGGCCGGCCAGGCACTCTCGGTGTCGTCCAAGCTGATCCGCGAGGCTCTTCTTGCGCGCGAGGCGCTTGGCTCGACCGGGATGGGGGAGGGGATCGCAATCCCCCACGCACGCCTTGCCGAGATCGATAGGCCGTTCGGGTTGCTCGCCACCCTAAAGACCCCAACGGAGTTCGGCTCGGTCGATGACCGACCCGTCGATCTCATTTTCCTGCTGTTGCTCCCGATCGGGTCGACGGGAGCGCATCTCGGCGCGCTGGCCTCTGTTTCGCGAAAACTGAGGGACGAGCGCATCGCGGCCGCCCTGCGGCGCTCGAAAGGCGCACTCGAAGCATTCGCCCTTTTCGCCGACCGCCCGGCCGGTGCGTAGAGACAAGGTCCGCCGAAGGCGCTCGGCAGGATGTGAGGTTCGCTCACCCAAGTCGAAGCTTGACAGCCCCGAGCTTGCCGAAGTCGCCCGTCGCGACTGCCCCCGGAGTCATCTGAGCCAACCCCGTGCAGCTGCCGCTCGCCACGATGTCGCCGGCCTCGATCGACCCACCACCCTCGTCCAGCCGGCGAGCAAGCCAGACCAGTGCGTCGAACGGACCTCCGAGCGTGTCGCGGCCTTCGCCAGCCGCGCAAACGTGACCATCCAGCCTCAAGAGTATCGTTGCCTTTCCGAGGTCCCTGTCGCGCCAGTTCTCGACCCTTGGTCCTTCGATGAAGGCCTCGGCCAGGCCGAAATCGGCCGTCGCCGTCCACTCGTTCAACGGCGTGTCACCTGGCACTCGGCGTCCGAGAACCTGAAGGCCGACATGGCAGGATGCGATCGCGCTAAGAAGAGTGTCCCGGCCGACCAACTCGCCCTCAGCCGGATAGGAGCGGCCGAACACGAACGAGAACCCGGCGCCAATGCCCAGCATCGAGGACCGAACCGGGAGCGTCGAGCCGGACACCAGTCGATCTTCGCTAAAGATCGGGCCCGCGATGGGGTGGTCGCAGCGAAGGAGGCGGGAGGTGATCGGAGTCGTGGCCGCGAGGGTCCGACCGATCCGGGTGGACCTGAAGGCGAGCGCGCCCGCGGTTTGCACCGCGGCCGCGCTATCAAGCGAATCGATCCTCCGGAGATCGCACTCGCGCCTGGGGGCAAGCTCGTTGGCTGTTCTGGCTCTCGCCAGTCTCTGGCCAATCTCCTCGATCTCCTCGTCGCTCATGCCGCAGCCGACGCTGGTCTCAAGCCCGCGGAAAGGTCGGCTGTCCCGGCGATTGGCGCCACGTTCATCGCGACGAGCCCGTCCAGCGCTTCGGTCACCGCCCGCGCCGTTGCAGCCGAGGCCTGGACGAGTGGAAGCCTGAGGGCAGGGCTGAACCCGCCGCGGACGCGGGACAGCGCGTGCTTTACCGGGGCCGGGTCCGTCTCGAGATCGAGCGCCTGCGCCAGCGGTCGAAGGGTCCGTTCCAGCGCGCTGGCGAGGGTCCAGTCGGCGGTCACGCACGCGGCCTGCAACGCCGCGCAAGCCCGTGGCGCCACGTTCGCCAGTACCGAGAGGCACCCTCGGCCCCCAGCCAGGTTGAACGCGACCGGTGCGGCGTCGCCGTCGGCGAGTTGGACGAGGCGGTCGTCCGTGGCGAGCGAGATCGCGTGCGGGCGCATCGGGTCGCCAGAGCCGTCGATAATGCCAACGACGGAGCTGATGCCGGACAAGCGCCGCAGGGTCTCCGGATGCAGGTCGACACGCGTTCGAGCCGGAGCATTGTGCACGACGAGCGGCAGGTCGACGGCCCGTGCGATGGCCTCGAAATGTCGGTAGAGGCCCTCCTCCGTGGGTTTGTTGTAGGCGGGTGTCGCAACCAGGACGGCGTCCGCGCCGGCGACACGAGCAGCCTCGGCCGCCTCCACGCTGCGGCGCGTACAGTTGAACCCGACACCCACAAGCACCAGGGCGCGGCCCGATGACACCTCCACGCAGGTTCGGATGAGTTGGTCCGCTTCGAACGAGGTCAGCGTCGGCGCCTCACCCGTGACTCCGCACGGCGCCAGCGCACTGCTGCCCTCCTGGATTTGCCACTCGACGAAGTCCGCGAACGCTCGCAGATCCGGCCGGTCGACCGTGAATGGCGTCGCCAAAGCGGTGATCAATCCCGATAACGACGTCATGTTACGCGTAAGCTCGCACGATGAAGGAGAGCAACAAGAACCAGACTGCTTCGTCGAACGACGTGTAATACCGCGCCCAAATTCGCTCGTGCTGGGACTGTGCGAGCACGATCGATAGCATCGCCGAAATTAGAGCAAAGGATGCAAGATGCCGAAGGAACCCTTGACCGAAGATCGCTGCGATGGCCGAGAACAGAACGAAGAAGCCGAGCTTGTACGCGAAGCGCCTGATGACGAGGAGCGAGCGCGCGGCCGCCAGCTGTGCGATCGCGATGGCCGCCTCCTCCGGCGAGAGGTGCCGGCCGGTCGGCAGATCGGACGGCACCGACGTCTTCAGAGTCGAAGCGAGACCGGCTCGAGCGCGAGGCGCACCGCGCCGGGTCTGTGACCCGTCTCGAAAGCGGCGTAATGAGTCGCTGCGTCTTTGGTTCTGAACAGGCCGCCTGCTCGACCATGCTCCTCGAACGCCACCCAACGCCCTTCTGGATCACGGCCGATAATGAAGCTCGGGACGGGCGACGCCGAGCCGGCGGGAGACGGCGAGTGCTGCAAGTGCGAAGACATAGAAACCAGCGTTGCGGCGCGACCCGCTGTCTGGGCCGCATCGCAGAAGATCGGCGTAGTCGCGTGAACGATCGAGAGAGACGACGAGCCTTCGGCATAAAGACCGAGGGTGCTGGCTCGGTCTGGGATATGTGTGCCGCTTCACCAGCTCTGCGCGACGTGTTCGTCGGCGGACACTAAGGCGCTCATGTCACGCTGGGTCGTGGCGGAGCGCGGATGCGGAACGCTGGCTCCTGCGCCGCGTCGCTCCGCCCCCGAGGCTTCCGGATCGTCGTTCGCCCGATTGCCTTTTCGGACGGTCTGGGTGAGCGCTCTGGCCAGCTCCCGACAGGCGAACGGATCCTTCGCCGCTGGATGATCCCAGCACAGCTTCGACCATTTCGCGCGGTCCGGATACGCCACCGTAACCTCACCGTTCGTCATGGATCGGCACTCGAAGCCGCAACGGCCGCATGTCGCGGCAACAGGTCTGATGTGAGATCGCAACGGAGTGCCCGGCGCCCTACTGGAGCTCCGGCCTCCGTCCGGCTTGCGCCTTGAGTTCGCAGGCCATCGTCAGTCCACGAACCCGAGAGCACGCGCCACCAAGGCAAACAGGAACGTCGTAGCTGAGAGCGCCGCGACACCCGCCAGAGCGAGTGCGAACACGCGGAGGGCGACCCAGCGCCGAGCCGACCCTGCCGCCTTAGCCGCTGTCGACATGCTTGCCGGCCTCAGAACAGCCGCACACAGATAAGGATGACGACAAGGCTCAGAACGACCAAGCCGAGTAGGGCGTGACTCCGCACAACCTGGCCCAGCGCGACGTCACGCGTGGCGGTTACGCTGGGCGAGTCCATTCCGTGATCCATCCGACGCACCCGCTCTGAAGACATAGAGCGCCTTCGACTGACGAAGGTAGGGCAGGCGATATAAAGGATCGACGGGGCCGCGAGGCCTAATGCGTCAACGTTTGCGGTGCTGACCAGAGCAAGACGACAGGAGGCTAGGCCTCTGGCAATTGGTCCAGAGACCTCGGGCTATCTGCTGCGGGCGGTCTTCTTCACGTCGCCTTTATAAGAGACCGTCGTCTTCCCTCGCGATCCTTTATGTCGGCCCTTGTAAGACCGGCGTGTCGCCCTTTCCATTTCTCTGAGGCGGTCATGCCTGGGTCAACGCTGTTGTGGGTCGCCACCCTGTCAGTCCTATCGAGCCAACATAAGCGGCCTTGGCTGAGCTGCAGCACGCACCGCCTCAGCAGATAAGCATGTTGCAGAAGATGCGAGATTTCGCGCGCCGAACGCGTGGTCGCACCAAAGGCGGTTCAGAGATCCGCCTCATGATGTTGATCGTCGGGCTCGCGGCCGTGTTTGTCCTGCTTCTCATCGCCGTTTCTGCCTTCCGCAGCGGGTGAGGGCGAACTTCCGATCACAATCCTGGACGCCTTTCCGCCATGCATTCTTCTGTAACCGACTTGAAACTCGCTCTACCTGCGTCGCCTTACTCCAAAGCTCGGGCCGGCATCCTCCTCGGGGCCCTCGGCGTCGTCTACGGCGACATCGGCACGAGCCCGCTCTACGCATTCAAGGAGAGCCTGAAGTCGGCCGGCGGCAGCGCGGCCGCGAGCGAGGCGGCCGTGCTCGGCATCCTGTCGCTCATCGTGTGGGCGCTGATCGTCGTCGTGACGCTCAAGTACCTGCTCTTCGTCATGCGGGCCGACAACCAGGGTGAGGGAGGCATTATGGCGCTCCTCGCGCTGGCGCTCCCCAAGGTGAGCGAGAAGGGCCGGCGCAAGCTGCTCCTAGCGGTCGGAGTGGCGGGCGCGGCGCTGCTTTACGGCGACGGCGTGATCACGCCCGCCATCTCGGTCTTGTCTGCGATCGAGGGCTTGTCGATCGCGACACCTCTCTTCGAACCGTATGTCGTGCCGATTGCGCTCGTCATCCTGGTCGGTCTGTTCGCCGTCCAGAGCTACGGCAGCGGGCGGATCGGCGGCCTCTTCGGCGTCGTGATGGCCGTCTACTTCGTGACCTTGGCGCTGATCGGGCTCTGGCATATTTTCGGCAACCCGGGCGTGCTCAGGGCGCTGAACCCCGTCCATGCCGTCGGCTACCTCGGCGGCAACGGCTGGACCGGGCTCGTCGTGCTCGGCTCCGTGTTTCTGGCCGTGACGGGCGCCGAGGCGCTCTACGCCGACATGGGCCATTTCGGCCGCGACGCCATTCGGCTCGACTGGTTCGCGCTCGTCCTGCCGTCCTTGGCGCTGAACTATTTCGGCCAGGGCGCGCTCGTGCTCGCCAACCCGGCGGCGGCCGCCAATCCCTTCTTCCTGATGTTCCCGACATGGGCCCTCTACCCCGTCGTCGCGCTCGCGACGGCAGCGACGGTCATCGCGAGCCAGGCCCTGATCTCCGGCGCGTTCACGCTGAGCCAGCAAGCGACCCTACTCGGGTTGCTGCCGAGGCTGGAGATACGGCAGACCTCCTCGTCAGCGATCGGGCAGGTCTACGTCCCGCAGATCAACTGGCTGCTCGCGATCGGCGTCGTCGCGCTCGTCCTCGGGTTCCGCACGTCGGAGGCGCTGGCCAGCGCCTACGGCATCGCCGTCGTGTCGACGATGCTCTCGACGACGATCCTGGCCGGCGTCGTCGCCCATCAGCGCTGGGGCTGGAGCCTTCCCCTGACGCTCGCCGTGACCGGCGCTTTCTTCCTGGTCGACGTCACTTTCCTCGTCGCGAACCTGCCGAAGATCCCGCACGGCGGCTGGTTCCCGCTCGTGCTCGGCGCGCTCATCCTCGCGCTCATGATGACATGGCGGCGTGGCCGCAAGACGGTCATCGAGCGCCTGGGGGAGGAGAACACCGCCCTTCCCGAGTTCCTGGAGCGCCTGGACCCGGACGCCTGGCCGCGGGTGCGGGGCATGGCTGTCTACATGACATCGCGGCGCGACACGGTTCCGTCGGCGCTGGCCCTGAACCTGCGCCACAACAAGGTGCTGCACGAATGCGTGGTGCTCCTCAACGTCGACGTCCAGCGCGTGCCGACCGTGCCCGACGCCGAGCGTGTCACGATCACGCCGCTGACCAAGGGCTTCTGGGGCGTAACGCTGCGCTTCGGCTTCTTCGAGAAGCCCGACGTGCTGGCGGCGCTCCAAAACGCGGGGGCGACCGAACTCTCCTTCGAGCTGAAGGACACGTCCTTCTTCCTCGGACGCGAGCTGCCGGTTCCGACGATCAGGCCCGACCTCAACCGCTGGCAGGCGGCTCTTTACGGGTTTCTCACGCGCAACGCGGTCAGCGCGCCCGAATACTACTTGATCCCGACAGAGAACGTCGTCGAGCTCGGAACCAGGGTGGAACTCTAGGATAGAGCGGACGCATGCTTCTCGAACGCACGAACGCGACCGTCACCGGCTCGACCAGACGGATCGATCTCGCGATCGCACGCACCTTCGCCGCGCGAGCACTGGCGGGCCGGAGACCAGGACACCAAGAAGACCCTCCGCCGACGAGAGTGGCTGAACATGCCAGTGCTGAGGAGGGAGGGATCCAGGTGCATGACATCCATCGCCACGCGAACAAATAGCCCGCCCAAAGCGGCCGGGACGCGAGCGCAGCCGCGCGGGGGGGCACTGCATCCCGAGGTGCAGGCCGAGCCTAGCCGAGACGCGCACGAGCCGGCGCCACCGGGAGGGACCCCTGGCGTGATCGCGGCCAGCGTTTATGCGGGCGGCCGCAAAGTCGCCGAGCTTGCCGCGATCGAGGAAGCGTCCGCGTGGCTTGGGAACCCCGGCCACGTGGTCTGGATCGGCCTCTACGAGCCGACGGACGAGCTCCTGACGCGCGTTCAGCGTCAGTTCGGGCTGCACGATCTCGCGATCGAGGACGCCCACAAGGCGCATCAGCGGCCGAAGCTCGAGCAGTACGGCGATGCGCTGTTCATCGTCGCCCGGACCGCCCAGATGGTGGATGCCGGTGGCATCGCCTTCGGCGAGACGCACCTCTTCATCGGGGGCGGCTACGTCGTCTCCGTCCGACACGGGGCTTCCCGATCATACGGGGCCGTGCGGCTGCGCGCGGAATCCTGCCCGACGACGCTGTCGCACGGGGAGGATTACATCCTTTACGCCGTGCTCGACTTCATCGTCGACGATTACCGCCCGGTGGTGGACAGCATCCGGACCGAGGTCGACGCAATCGAGGACCGAATCCTCAAACTGACCCTGGCGCAGGAGCAGGTCGAGCGCCTCTATCTGCTGCGTCGCGACCTGCTGCGCCTGCGCACCGCTGTCGTACCGCTCGTCGATGTTTGCCGGCGCTTGGAGCATGCCGAGGTCCTGTCGATCGACCCGGAGATGCAGCCGCTGTTCCGGGACGTGACGGACCACGTGCACCGCGTCCAGGAAGACATCGACAGCCTGCGCGAGGTGCTCGCCTTTGCGTTCGAGGCGAACCTCATGATGGGTCAGGCGCAGCAGACCGCGACCACGCGGCGGCTTGCTGCCTGGGCGGCGATCCTGGCGGTCCCGACCGCGATCGCGGGCGTCTACGGCATGAACTTCGATTACATGCCGGAGCTGAAATGGCGGTACGGCTACTACGCGGTGCTCGCCGGCATCACGGCCATTTGCGGAGGCCTGTTCTGGCGATTCCGGCGTAACGGGTGGCTCTAGCCCCGCTCCAGAACTCGCGCCCCGACGCCGTTTGTATCCGCCTCGCTCGCGCGGGAAAGTTCGATCATGGATGACAGCCCGCTCTTCGTCGGCGCCAAGCTGCTGGCGGTGCTCGGTCTCGTGGCCGCCAACGGCTTCTTCGTCGCCGCCGAGTTCTCGCTCGTCGGCATGCGCCGTAGCCGGGTCGAGGAACTCGAAGGGCAGGGGCACTCGACCGCCAAGGTCCTGCGCCGGGCCGTCGACAACCTCGACGCCAACCTTGCGGCGACGCAGCTCGGCATCACCATATCGTCGCTCGCGCTCGGCTGGATTGGCGAGCCGGCCCTCGCACATCTCATCGAGCCATGGCTGGCGGGGCTCGGAGGCATGGCTCAGGCCGCCTCGCACGCGGTCGCGGTCGGTGTCGCCTTCGCGCTCATCACCGTCTTCCACATCGTGCTGGGCGAACTGGCGCCGAAAAGCCTCGCGATCCAGCGGCCGGAGCGTGTGGCCATCTGGATCGTGCGTCCGCTCGGCCTCTTCCTGACCTTGTTCAAGCCGGCGATCTTTCTCCTGAACGGGCTCGGGAACGCTGTGCTCAGGATGTGCGGCCTCGAACCCGGCCACGCGGAGGGGCGGCTGCACTCGACGGAGGAGCTGAAGCTGCTCGTGGCCGCGAGCAAGGACGCCGGGCTCGTCCAGCAGGGGCAGCAGGATGTCGTCGAGCGGGCCTTCGGCATGGGCGAGCGCCGTGTCCGAGCCATCATGACGCCGCGCCTCGACGTCTACTGGGTCGATGCCGACACGTCCTTCGAGGCAATGCTGCGCGGGATCCGGCAAAGCCCGCACGAGCAGATCGTAGTGGCGCGAGGCTCGCTCGACGACATCGTCGGCGTGCTGCGAAAGCAGGACCTGCTCGACCTGCACTTGGACGGGAAGCTGCGTCCCGCAGCAGAAAGCGACGGCACGGAGGAGCTTCTTGCGGCGCTTCGCAAGCCGCTGGTCGTCCACGACGGCGCGACCGTCTTGCAGGTGCTGGAAACGTTTCGAGATCAGGCCATCCAGATGGCCGTGATCGTCGACGAGTACGGCGCGCTTCGAGGCGTCGTGACCCAGACCGACCTCCTCGAAGCGCTCGCGGGCCAAAGCAGCGCCGGCGAAGACGAACGCGCGGTCAAGCAGCGGGAGGATGGATCATTCCTCGTGGACGGGACGACGCCGATCCAGGAAGCCTTCCATCAGATCGGCATCGGAGCGAGCCACGACAGCGAAGGAGAATACCGGACGATTGCGGGGTTCGTCCTGTTCCGGCTCGGGCACATCCCAAGTTCCGGTGATCGATTTGAGTGGGCCAGCCCCGAGGCCACGTGGCGCTTCGAGGTTGTCGACATGGACGGGCATCGGGTCGACAAGGTGCTCATCGACCAAGACAGGGAGGGGGATCGCAAACCAGCAAGCTGAAAAATCGCTTGCTGAGATTGTCATGGTGACGAGCAGCGGCGATCCGCTCTCAAGAGCACCTAAGACGCTTACACCATCGAGTCGGGCACCTGGCTGCTTCTTTATACGGCAGCAGATACATCTGAGCTTCGATCAATCGCTAATGTGACGTCCATGTCGTCCTATACAGACCGAGTTACCGCGAGCCGTCAGAGAACATCGCTTGCGGAGTCGCTGCTGCCTGTCTTCCTTCTAGGGGCGGTGGCGGCCGGCGTCGTCGCTTTTCGCGCCTGGGCCTTCATGCCGCCTGGGCATTTTTAGTCGGACGGTCGGAGCCCGGGTCGAGCGCCGCCGCGAATAATGCGCGATCGCAAGGCGCCATGCCGGAAGGTACAGCCTTGCCTGGACGGCTTTCAAATCTCACAGGCAACCTCGAGGTCGGACCCATGTCACCCGTATTCTTGTCAGCCGTTCTAGCTACTCAGACTTTGAAACGGCGAGGCCCAAACCCCGACTCACCCCCGCCGAAACACGAGCGGTCAGATCCCCGATACAAGCTCAGCTACATACTTGTAGCAGTCAGCGTCGTGCTCCTTATCGTCGCTGCAACGACAGCTGTTCTGTTCTGACGGCAGAGACCAACCGGTCGATGTCGACTAGCGGCGTCGCCCCGCGCGAACTGCGGGCCCGGTGTCGTTGGGTCCGAGCACGGGTCACGCGCTCGTGGCGACCTGGCTCGATCTCGGCATTACGGCCGAGCACCTCGCCCAGGCGTTGCCGGCCGGAAGCCTTGCGGTCGAGCAGCTCAGGCCGGGTTCGGACGGGTGAGGGGCGTCCGTCTTTCGCCAGCTTGAAACGGGCCGTCGCCCGCGGGATCGACGGGTCCGGACGGCCGCAGAGACGGCGTTTTCGCTCATCGGTTTCCATCCGGCAGAGCCGGTCGCCCGGGCCGCGGCAACGCCGTGTTAGGCTGGCCGGAGAACAAGGTGACCGGTGTTCGCTGCCGTCTACGTCCTGCTGCCCATCTCGGAGGTGTCTCCGGCGGAGGCCATCCGGGACGCGATGGCGCCGTTCGAGCGCGGCGGCCGCGGTGACGTGCCCGACAATTGGCTCGGCTTCCACGACGAAACCGACCACGTTCGCACTCTGCACGCGACGCCCTTCGTCCTCACCCGGGAGAAGAGCGGAGCCACCCGGATCGAGGGCACGACGGCCTTGAGGATGCGCGGGCAGGACTCCATCACGCGATCCCGAAGGCCATCCTGATGCCGCCAGGGTCGGCGGCGGATCGTCTGCGCTGGCTGAGTTCCTCGCCCGGCGGCCGGTCTGGGCTGGCTGGGCCTGCCGGCAACGGCGGAGTGGAAGTCGGTCGTGATCGCCGCCTACGAGCGCTTTCCCGACCACTGGCCCGCCGGGGTTGCGTACCATCTCTGAATAACCGGCTCACGGGTCGCCGCCATCTTCGGGGTAGGGCGCACGAGGTGATTATGGAACTAAGGCCTCATAGCCCATTGCTCTAGAGGCCGATCTTCCATTCGCATAACAAACATTATGGAACTTGGGTGGGATTGAGGCCTCGCGCGCGCGTGAGGTTCAGACCGGAAGGCCGTAGCGCGTGATCACGGCCTCGTCCCCGGCCAGCTCGATCTCAATCACCTCGTTCACGGGGCCCGGGCCGCCCGCCAATTCGTCGAGCACGGCCGCGAACAGCTCGCGGTGCCGGGCCGGCACGACCCTAACGCCCGGGTTCGGCATGAGCACGCCCAGGGCACTCAGGTGCGAACACCGAGCTCGGTCGCGGTGAAGCTAGCGGCCGCCGCCTCCTGATAGAGGGCGTCGAGCGTGGGTCCCAGCGACAGGAGCGCGGCGATCCGCTGGATTATCTGTCGGAGCCAGCGCCGCTCGAGTTCGGTGAGCGGCTTGCCGTCGCGGCGATCGGCTTGACGATAGCCGAGCCACTTCTTGAGCACCGGGTAGCCGCCGAGCTGATAGGTCCAGACCGCTTCCGGAACGTGGGCGAAGTGCGCCTGACCGTTGAGGTAGAGGTCGCCCGTTCGTTCGCCCCACGAAGTCTCCCAAGCCGCGGCGGGTGCTTCATCGTCGAGGAAGTGGCGGGGAACCCACTTGCCCTTGCCGCCGCCCCAGTAGGTGATCGTCAGCTTCAGGTCATCGGGACTGAGCTGCTCGCCATCAGATCGGCGTAGCTGGCCGAGGCGCTTTGCCCGATCAGGGGTGAGCACCGCTTCCACGACATCGCGCGCGTCGCAATTCGCGTCGAGGAGACGCGCAACCTGCTCGCCGACTTCCATGAGCCGGTCGAGCAGATCGGCGTCCTTTGGGATGGGCAGGTGCGCCCAATCGCTGGCAAGCGCACTCTTGTGCTCAGCCTGATAGCTCGGCGCGTGGAGGATGGCGAAAGCGACGCGGAAGAGCTTACCGACGAAGGTACGGGCGTCGACGTCTCGCTTTTCGCCTTCTAGCTCGAACTGTTCGCGCAATACGCGCCATGCCGGTTCCGCCAAATTGGCGTCTCGATGGGTCACAAGGTCATCGCTGACCGTCTCTCGGGGAAAGACGACCGAGCCGCGCTCGTGCACATGCAATCCGACAAGCGTGGTCGAGAACACAGGCGAGGTTTCGCTTGCCTTGCGGGGCTCCGGGACGGTCACGAGGAACTCGTTGTCGTCCTTACTCTGTGCGAACTCCGGGCTGTGGCGGTCCAATAGGTGAGCGTGCTCAGAGTAGTAGATAAAGCGATTGTCGAACGGGAAGGTGAGATACGGACACAATCGCGTCTCATCGTAGCCGTCCGATCTCACCGACTTCCACACCGCTTCGGGTTCGTAGTTAGCGCGCTTCACTGCGAACGCAGGATAGCTTTGCGTTACAGTGTCGAAGTCGTCGGTCCCGAAGTAATCAATCATACGGGCCGAGAGAGCTGATCGGTCGGTATCGACGACCGTGCCTTCCAATCCGCGGCTTGGGTTAACGGCTTGGAATTTGTCGACGAAGAGCTCGTCCAGCGCCGGCCAAGCTTCGAAGCCACCTTCGATCACGCGCGGCGAGAGGCGCCACCTTCCTTCCGCCGTCGGTTCAAGGTTCTCGTAACTGGGCGCTGCTTCGGGCGTGGGCGGCTGTCCGTCGGGCAGGCTGGCAATGAGCGCTTGTCGTTTCCAAGCTGCTGGCCCCCAGAAATCGCGATAGCGCGCCTCTGTGACAGCGGGGGCGGTCGGTGCGCCCGTTCGCTTGACCCAGGTGACGATCGCGGTGCCGGGTTGAATGCCGCGCGAATCCATTTCGGTTGTGAACGCACTGTCGTCTCGCGTGCCTGAACCCGGCAGGCCTCGCGGGATCATCTTGCCTGTGCGGTACTTGTCGCCGTTTAAGTTGTCGACCCAGACGGCATGGAAGTTGGAGAGGAGTGAGCGGCGCATCAACGGGTGGGAGCGCCCGGTCAGGTACGACGAGTTCGAGATGTAGGACACCACCCCATAGTCGGCGGCGATGCCGATCCGCTCTTCCGCTAGACGGAGAAAGCGAACGTAGAGGTCGTCGAGGAGCTGCTTGCGGACACCGAATTCTTCGTAGAGGCGGCTGCTGCCCCGCTGCTTCATCAGCGGCCGTCCAAATCCGTCGAGCTTGACGGCTCCGTCCTTCGTTTTCTGCTCGACGAGTTCAATGCCCTTGTAGTGGGCGATCAGCTCGGCCTCTTCGGCTTGCGCCGCGCCTGTGAAGCGGTCGTAGGGCGGGTTGCCTATCACGACGATCACGCGGAAGTCGCGCTTCACCCTTTGCGAGGCGTCGAACTCCTCGCGCATTTCCGGGAAGTTGAGCTTGACATCGCCGGCGTCGTGCCAGCCGGACAGCGCGTTGGTGAGAAATACCGCCAAACGCCGGTTCGGATCGGCCTTCGCGCCGAGCTGTTCGAGAAGCAGGTAGAGCTGGAGCTGAGCGATCGCGAACGGGGCCGTGAGGATCTCAAATCCGATCACGCGCTCCTGAAAAGCCGTAGTGAGCTCCAGTCCGACCGTGGTCGCGTCACCTTCGGCTATGAGCTCCTCGGCGATGCATCGCGCAACCTCCAGCAGGTACGCGCCCGTTCCGCAGCAAGGATCGAGCACCACGACCTCGGGGTCGGCCAGGCCGCGCGGCCGGCCGAGTTCCGTCTTCAGTAGGTGATGCACACGGCGCACCTGGTAGCGGACGATTTCGGGGGGCGTATACCAAACCCCGAGATCCTCGCGGAGCTTCGGATCAAAGGCCTCGAGGAACGGTTCGTAGAAGTAGGTGATCGCGGCGATCGAGGTTTCGCCGTCGATCGTCGGAAAAGTCATGCGCCCGCGGAAAAGCGGGCGGTCGACGCGGTTCAGCGTCTGGATCGCGCGCTTCAGGTGCGGCTCCAACCCGAGATGCTTCATTCGCGCGGGATGCCGGATGTCGTGCAGAAGCGCGTCGAGGAACGGGATTGGCAGAAACGTGTGTGCGTCGTCGATCTCGAACACGGCGGCGGCGTCGGCTTTCTTGTCCCAAAGTATCCAGGCCGCGAAGAGGGCGTAGAACACCGATTGCACGAGGGACGATCGAAAGAAGCGAGCGCCCTTCTCGTCATCCACGTCGAAGGCGAGCCCAAGCGCCTGACGATAATCGTCCAGAAGCGGCTTGAGCGGTTTTAGGTCCTCGGGCAGCGCCGCCTTGGCGTCCCTAGCCTGACGCGCGAGAACCTTGGCGAGGTCGGCCGGAGCGCCGATCAGGGCGAGGTCGGTGACTGCTCTCGTGACGATCTCGACCAAGGCCGACAGGGCGACCGGGTCCACCTTCGGCTTCCCTCCGCCCGAGACCGCAGACCAAAGGTCGACCGTTTTTTCTAAGACGCGCATCGCAGGTGGAACGGGAGTGATCCCGTCCCGAACGTAACCGGCGCTGCACGTGAGCAGGCCGAAACCCCTGACGTTGCACAGCAGCACTGCCCCGGTCTGCGCGAGGTAGCGCCCGATCTGATCCTTCTGCTCGGTCGAGACCGACAGGTCGTCGAGACTGGTCGTCGCGCGCTTCACCTCACCATAGACGCCGACGAAAAGTGCGCCGTCGCCCAGGACGAAGTCGGGCATGTCGTGGCTGCTCTTGCCTTTCTCAGAGGTCCCGGTTCGGACATCGAAGGGCAGCTTCTCGGCTTTCAGGATGGCCGAGAGCAGCGTCCGTATGTCGGGGTAGAAGGTGGTCTCGGTCGAGGTTGGCAGCGCCTCAAGGTTGCGGGTATCGCCGATGTAGGTCACCAAGGCTTCCGCAAGACTCGTCGACAACTAGCGCCCTTTCCGTCTGCCCGCCCTCCGTCCACCCTATCGGCCATACCCCACGGGGTCGAGCACTAGTCCAGCGATTGGCTCCGGGCCCGACGCCAAGGTTCGGCGTGCTTCATGCCCAACATCGCATCGAAGGCGGCGAGCTTCGCTGCGTCCGATGTCGCGTAGGGGCGTTTGGACGAACGGCTGTGGCCGCTCGCGCGATGTTCGACGCGCGCACCCCAAATGACGGCTCGCCGAAAGATCACGACGTTGAAGCCGTCGGTCGTGTTCAGATATTCGTTCCCTGCACTCGACGTGCGCCACTTGCGCGACAGCCAGCGGGTCCTGCGTGCCCGGCCACTCTTAAAGCTGCTCTCGCGGCGACGCGCTCCCTCAAGATCTTCTTCCATGTTACCGGCACAGACGCAGCCGACACGGAGCTCACTGTCGTAGCGATCGTTCTCCATCACATGGACGAAGCGAACGAGCCGAGCTTCGCACATCTCGCAGAGGTGATCCTGCTCCTCGAGTTCCTCGATGTCGACGCATCGCCAACCGCGGTGCGGCACGCCGGCTTCGGCCCACTTGCCGGTCGTCGTGGTCTCGGTCGCCGAGCCGGACCGCACAGTCAGAGACTCAGGTCTCGGACGCCGACGAAGGCGCGGTTCGTCTCCGCCGCACGACGGTCCTTCTCGCGAAGAACGGTCGTCAGCGGGACGCGGCGTGCGAGCACCTCGTAGAGGTCGAGGCCGTCCATGCAAATGAGGTTGGTTTGCCGGCCGCGCGCGAACGCCTCCAGTCCCTCGGCCGTGAACCCCGAGTTGCTGACGAAGAGCCCGCGTGACCAGGACGCTTTGCCGCCGACTTTGCCGGAGAACGTCATCAGGTCGGCGAACCCGATCTGGGGTCCGTGCCATTTGGCTTCGACGAGGTAGGTCTGGCCGTCGAGCCGGAAGCTCCCGTCGATCTGCTCGCCGGTGATCCGGAACGCGTTCCTGGGCGCCAGATCGTGGGCCGCGAAGAGTTCGTTCAGGAAGCCCTCGAAGCGAAGCCCGCGCTCCTGCGGCGACAGCTTGCTGATCTCCATCAGGAGCGCGGCCAGGGCCTGTCCACGCTCGGGGCTCAGCCCGGCGGAGGCCGGCGGCGTGTTGTCGGTCTTTCCAGCCGCGAGGCTGTCGAGAAACGTGCGGTCCAGCAGCTCGGGTATTTTGAACGACACGCCTGGCAGGAGGGCGTTGAGGCGGTCGATCTCGTCGCGGCGGAGCGGGTCGCCCTTGCCGCGACGGTAGGTCATCGCCTGCCGGACGACCGCGAGCACGAGTTTCGTGAAGAGATGACGCCGATGCTCGAGCGTCGAACCTAAGAGCTGGACGATCGACGGGCGTTTGCTTCCCGGCACCCACAGGTCGCCGACGCCGACCTGCGTCGCCGCGATCGGGAAGGCCGTGCGGTTGTTCCCGCTACCCGGGAGGAAGTTGTAGAGCAGGTCGGCGAGATCCTCGACCGTCTGCGCTTCACGGAACGACAGCATGGGCGACCTCCACGATCATTGCAGGCCGACCTTCAGGTCGCGAAGGACCGTGGTAAGACCCGCTTGCCTCAGCAGCGGGACGCTGGAGCGGACCGCAAACTTCCCGATCGCGCGATCGTAGATTGCGAGGTTGGTCTCGCCATTCAGACGGGATGGATAGATGATGCCGTCGACGGCCGCCGGGTGCTCGTGGAACGCCAGCGACCATCGCCGCGACAGGGCTTGCCCGGAGCCGCGGGCGACGTCGCTTGGTATGCCCATCCGCAGAGGCCCGTCGCCGCGCAGGTCGAGCAACCGCACCGGCGCCGTGGCCACGACGTCGGCGTAGTTCCGCGTCGCGAGCTCCCGCTCATCGAGCAGCAGGTCGTTTAATCGGCCGTTGCCGTGATCCCGGATCAGCGCTTCGACGAAGCAGACCTTGAGAGAACCCCCGAGATACAGGACGCCGAAACGGTTGCCGGCGACGCGTCGGCGCGGATCGCTGAAACGGCTCGGGATCTTCGCGAAGCCGAGAGGGTCCGGGTGGCGACCGGCGTAGATGCGACCGAACCCGTCGCTGACGGCGGCAAGATCGAGCGAGGCCGTCGCGAACGCGGAAGTCGGCGACGCTCCCGGCACTCAGGCGAAGGTCCCCTGGGCGATGCCGTCGGCGACCTCCAAGGCCTGCTCGGCCTTACCCCGGCGGAGCGCCTCGCGCCCGGTCAAGCCCTCCAGCTCGGGGTGGCGTTGCATGAGGAAGCGATAGACCGTCCAAGGGCCGCCGCTTAAGCGCTCGAATAGCGCCGCCAAGGCAGGAAACGGCTTCCCGTCATCGCCGACCTGCCATGCCGGAAACCGGAAACCGCGCTTCGCCCCGTCCAGCCCCAACACCTGTTGGTTCTGCCGCCTCGTATTGACCGTCATCCGGGTCGTGCCCAACAAGGCGGCGAACTGGTCGGCGCTCAGCATGTCCTCGCCCGCGAGGATCTCGGCCGCCCGGGATCGTCCCCGGGCGCGCGCCTCGCCCAGCGCGCTATCCAAGTCGTCGGGCGCGTCAGTGGTCTCGACCCGCGTTGGCGGTTCGTCGAGCGATGCGTCCTCCAGCGGCGTCACCGTCGTCCCACCGGAGGGGTCGACCTCGACCCGGAAACTGACGGCGCGGCCCGCCGCACGGCTCTTCGCCACCGCCTCGCCGTAACCCTTCAGCAACGGCTTCACCTTGCCCGGCCTGGCCGCGAACACCTCGACCGCGTTGGTCGGCGCGCGGAACGTGAAGCCCGCAACCCCTTTCGGCAGGGCCGCGCCGGCGTCGGTCATGAAAGCCGTGGTGAGCGTCGCTTGGGACGGTCCGACGGCGCGGCCGCTCACCCGCCTGACCGCTTTACCCTTCACATTCGGCATCGCGCACCTCCTCACCGAATGTGGCAATGACCGAAGGGTTCGTCAAGTTCGTAAAGCGGACGCGATTAACCTTCGGCGTTCAGCCGTGCTTCGAGCTCTTCCACGAAGGAGGAGCGGCCGAGTCGCCGAATCCGGCCGTACCGATCGGCCGTCCAGCCCGAATAGAGCATATGGACGGCGTCCCGCGCGCGCGTCAGGCCGACGTAGAACAGCCGACGGCTCTCGCGCAGCTCGGCCTCGCTCTCGTTCGCCCATGGCATCGCGCCCATGTCCATACCCACCATGAAGACCACATCATATTCGCAGCCCTTGGCGGAATGCAGGGTGAGCATGTTGACGTGCCGGGGCGACCCTTCGCGTCCCCCAAGGCTCAGAAGGTCGAGGTCCGCCAGCTTCCCCTCGGGCGCGAACGCGACGCCCATGCGGCGCACCTGCTCACGCTGGTCGGCGAGACTCGGCTCGGCGTCCGTCAGCGGATCGACCAGCTCGGCCCGGATCGCCGCGACGAAGGGGGCCGCCAGCGCCTTGTCGGCGCGGTGGCGGAAGAGGAACTCGGTGACCGCGCGAGCGGCGCGGCGCTCCTCCAGCTCGCTGGCTCGGCCCGACCGGAAGCCCGTCCACCTCTGGATCAGACCGGCGAGCTGCGGCCGACCCCGCCGCCAGCCGCCCGCGCACCAAGCCGCGCAGTCCTCGATCCAGCTCGTCAGGCCGACCCTCTTGTAGGGCGCCGCATTATCGACCCGGATGTAGTCGTATCCGGCCCCCGCGAGCGCGTCCGCGAACAGGTCGCCGATCGGCGCCGCCCGGTACAGGATGGCGATGTCGCCGAGGGTTCGTCCCGGCTTCTCCGCCAGCGCTTCGGGAATCAACGTTTCGAGGACGTGCGCCGCCTGATCTTCGAGACCGCCTGAGCGCTCGACGAACGCGACTACGGCCCGGCGCGCGGGATCGCGCGGACGGTAGCCGCGCGCCTCGCCGAGCGCCAGCTCCGACGCCCGAATGATACGACCGGCCGAGCGATAGTTGAGCTGCAGCCGCACACACTCAACGTCCTCGCGCTCGCCGAGTTCGAGCAGAAGGCCGCCGTCGGCGCCGGTGAACCCGTACACTGACTGATCGGCATCGCCGACCGCAAACAGGCGGACGCCGCCGTCGAAAGCGAGCCGTTGGACGATCCGGTGCAGCGGGAGCCCGAGGTCCTGATACTCGTCGACCGCCAGGATCGGCCACCGCGCGGCGATGACCGGCAGCACCCAATCGTGCTCGCCGACGAGCCGATTGCCCTGGATCACCAAGTCATCGAAATCGACTAGCCCCGCGTCCCGCAACGCGCGCTCGTAGCCGAGCGTGATGCGCGCCAGGCCGGGGTCCGCCATCCAGTCCGGCGCGTCCCGGTCGAGATGAACGCGGCGATACTTCCCCATTTGGTGCAGCCGGTAAGGCTGATTGAGGCCAAGCAGACCCTCTGCGACCCGCGTGAACGTCGTCTCGACCTGGCGCGTGGTCGCGATGGTGATCGGGTGCGGCACGTCCAGGCCCGCCAAGCGGGCATAGGGCATGAGCAGATGCCTGAGGCAGAAGCCGTGCACGGTGCCAACGAAGAGGTTCGGCGCGTCGCGCAATCCGAGCGTCTCGAGGCGGCGGCCGAGCTCGCGGGCGCATTCCTGGCTGTAGGTGATGCAGGCGACCCCGCGTGGCGCGCGCACGTCTTCGGCCAGCATGCGCGCGAGCTTCAGAACTAGCGTCTTCGTCTTCCCGCTGCCCGGACCGGCCAATACGACGCAGTGACCGCGCGAAGCGTACGCGGCCTGCTGACCGGCATTGCCGCGGAGGTCGCCGACACGACGGAGATAGGCGGCGCTGCTGCTACGCGACTGCATCGCGGATGCGCTCCAGCGCGCTGCGGATGTAGGCCGGGCACCTCGCCACGGTGACGCTCGCCGACAGCCGCTGGGCGAAGCGCCCCTTGCCGACCCGCTCGATCGACTTGATCAGCCGGTCGGCGTCGAGCGTCGCGGGGTCGGCGACCCAGCCGTCCAGCGTCGTTCGGCTCGCCGGGCGAAGCGGCAACTCGTCCTTCAAAATGCGGCTCATCGCGCGACCCATCCCAGCCGCGAAAAGTTCAGGCTCGAGCGTCCCGGAGTTGAGGAAGACGCCGTGCCGCTCGCCGCGCCGGAAGATCGCGGCGTCGGCCAGGTCCGCATAAGCCGGACCCGGCTCGACGACCTCCAGGATGTTGACCACGCGCCGACGCGCGAGCGGCGGACTTTCTTCGACGGGATCCAGGTCCGTCAGGATCACATGGGGAATAGACAGGCCGGTCGGGCCCAGCAACTTCACGTAGGGCGTGAAGTTCGTCCCGACGACCGAGCAGACGGAGATGCCGAGCCGGTCGAGATGAATGTCGAGCGCCTCGGCGAAGGCCGGCACAAGGAACCGTTCCGCGTCGCCCTCGACCAGGACGACCCCGCGGGCGAAGAACATCTCGCCCCGTGTCACGTCGATGTAGCGTTGCAGGTCGGCCTCGTCGGTCGCGGTCAGCGGCGTCGTCGCCGTCGATACGCCGACTGTCTGGTTGGCGGCCCCGTCACGACGGAGCAGCACAATTGACCGGATCGGCGCCACGCTCGCGATGTGCGGGGAATGAGTGGTCAGGATCGTCGTCAACCGGGACGGCGGGGCGGCCCGTTCGTCGGCGGCGACCTCCTCGTCCTCGTCATCCGCCTCCGGCGGGGTGAGGAAGTGACGATAGACGAGACGCTGCACCTGCGGATGGAGGTGCGCCTCCGGTTCCTCGACTGCCAGAAACGTGTGGTCGCGCTCACCGTCTTCGACGAGCTGATCGAGTTCGAGGCTTTTCAGGGCCAAGAAAATCAAGTTGGCCGTGCCGAGGCTGGCGTCAGCGACGCCGCGGGCGCCGTCGTCGATCAGCAGGCGCAGCGCCCGGAGCAGCGCGTCAATGCGCGTCGGCGACAGCCCGAGCGCGACCGATGTGGCGTGCGCCGGTCCGACCATCGCCTCCAGGCGATCGCTGATCGTGCGCGCAACGGCATCGACCTCGTCGAGCTCGGTCAGCGCCTCCTGCGCCGTGTTGACGGCCGTCTCGACCCTGTTCCGGTCGGCGTCGTCGAGCGTCCCTGTCAGCTTCTCGATCATCGGACGCAGCGGCGAACGGCGCCACGTCGCGAGATCCTTCTCCGCATCGCGCAACGCACCCAGCACGTCGAGCGGCAGTATGCGTCGAAGACCCGAGCGGATCGCGTTGTCGGGATCGGTTCCCCCGAAGACGAGATACTCGTAATCGGCCATGCTCGCGGGATCCCCGTCGAGACCCGCCTTAGGCTGGAACCGATAGGTCAGTCGCGACACTATCGGTGGCCCTGGATCGACGATGCAGTCGCCAAGATGCGCCAGCAGCCGAGTGTCCGCATCGAAGTCGGTCAGCTCCACAGAGATCTCGATGGTCGCGCCGAGCTTCTCGTCACCCAGGCCGTCCCAGAAGTGCTCCAGCCCGAGCTGACGATCACGCTCGGACAAACCGGGGTCGAGGATGAGCTGCAGCGCGAAGAGGAGGTTGCTCTTGCCGACTTTATTCTCGCCTACGATGACGAGGTTCTCGCCCGTCTCGACTTCGAACGCGCCGAAATTGGCGAAGTTGCTGATTCTGATCCTGGAGATCCGCATAACGGGTCCTCGTAAGCCGTTCGGCGACCGTCGAGTAGACCGAGCCGCTCGTTCGCAGGACCCCTCGAACGGCCGTGGATTTCAGCTGTCGAATCCGGCATTCACGATCTGTTCGCATGGAGTGTTGGGTGAAGACCGTCACCGATAGTCAGCTGAACGGCGAACTTGGCTTTATCGGGACGCTGAACGTCCAACGTCGCGACTGGGCAGGTTCCGGCCTTCAAGGCTTCGCGCCCGGCAAGTCCTCACTCCATCCGTGCCGCCGGACACCTCTTCGTGGCGGCCCGCGCACTGGCCGGCACCCTCCCTCATGGCGCCTACGAGATCGGTTCACGTTCGTTCGGCACGCTATAGATTGCGTGCCGGGAGACGGGAGACGATGAGCGAGGCCTCCAGACATAGGCGAGATGCCCGGCCGTGGGAACGGACAACCCTTGTAGTGGAGGGGCCCCTTTCGCTGCGCATGCACCGGGTGGCGCTTGCCCGGGCGGGCAGGAGCGGGACCGATGTGATGAGCCTGCCGATGATGGCGGCCCGGCTCGCCGGGGGCTTTCTCAGGCCCGTGGATGAGGACGCGCTGCTCCCGTTGATCCGCGAAGCGCTGGAGCAGGAGTCCTTAGAAGAGCTGGGGGCGGTTGCCTCACTGCCCGGGACGCCGCGCGCTGTCCTCGGTGCGCTCGGCACCGTTTGGCGTGAAGGTGCGGCGCTGCTGTACGACGGGCCCCGCGCCGCCGACCTCATGCGGGTGGAGCGCTTCGTGCGGGAGAGCCTTCCACCGGGCATGCTGCCCCCGCCGAACCTTGCCCGCGCCGCGCGCGAGCGCGCGCTCTTCGCGCCCTCGATCCTCGGATCCATCGTGCTGGAGGGCGTGGTGGAGGTGGCGCCAGTGTGGCGGGACCTCCTCAACGACCTCGCGGACATCACCAGCTGGACGGGCACCGCCCATGGTTGCCGTGACTGGTTCCGTGGGTACACGCGGCCGCGGCCACCCACCGAGTGCGTCGTCGCCCTACCGGAACTCTGCGCCGATCCACGGAGCGAGGTGGTGGAAGCGCTGCGCTGGCTGCGGGCGCTGCTATCCTCCGGCAACGTCCAGGCGGCCGAGGTCGGGATCACGGCGCCATCGCCGGCCACGTGGGACGAGCACTTTCTCGTTCTCGCGGGCGAGGCGGACCTTCCCCTTCACTTCTCGCACGGGATACCAGCTCTCGCGACGGGCGAGGGCCAAGCTTGCGCGGCGCTTGCGGACATACTCCTCCGGGGCCTGAGCCAGGACCGCGTGCGGCGGCTGGTGCGCCGCCTGCCGCGTACCCCGCTCCTCGACGCGCTGCCGGCGGACTGGGCGGCCGGCCTGCCGCGCGGCGCCGCGCTTGCGTCGCTTGATCACTGGTGTGCGGCGGTCGCGGCGGCTGCGTCCTCCCGAACGACGGGCGAAAGCGCGGCGAACGCACTTCTTCCCGTCCTTGTACTGCTCGCGCGCGGGGCCGCCTCCGCGGCTGAGGCCGGCGAGCGCCTCCTGTCCAGCGGCAGCCTCGCGCTCTGGAGGCGGGCGCTTAACGCTGCGCCCGCGGCCGCGCTCGAATTGTCTCTCCAGTCCCTGCGGGTGAGCGACGGCAGGGAAGCAGGTGCCTGTGCGGTATGGGGTCCGTCCCGGCACTTTGCCGCAAGCCCCAGGGCACATATGCGGCTCATCGGTCTCGCGGGGCGATCCTGGCCGCGCCGGGATGATGACGATCCGATTATTCCCGCGCATCTCTGGCGGGAAGGTAGGGCTCTGGGTACCGCGGAGCGCGACCGGCTGGACTTCAGCATCATCAGCGATCAGGCCCGCAGCCTCGTTCTTTCGCGCAGCCGGAGGAACGCAGCCGGTCTTCTCCTCTCGCCGAGCCCGCTTTGGACCGCCGGCGAGACCGTGCTTGGCCGCGGACGGATCCCACTCCACGCCTTCAGCGAGACAGACCGTCTCTTCGCCAGGCCGAAAGAGGCCGTCGAACGACCCCGCATTGCGCTGACAGCAACCTGCTGGGCCAACCGGAAGAGTGCGGACCAGCACACCGTCCATGACGGCCAGATCAGGGCAGACCACCCGGTGATCGAGGCGGCTCTGTCGGCGCCGCATTCGATCTCCGCCCTGGAGCGCCTGCTTCTCGACCCGCTCGGGTATGTCTGGGAACGCGCGCTCGGCTGGCGAGCGCTGCCTCTCGAACCGCAGCCCCTCGGCCTGAGCCCGCGAACCTTCGGCGAAATGGTCCACGCGCTGATCAGCGAGACGCTGCGCGCGCTGTCGGCGTCAGGGCCCCGGCTGCCGGGCGAGGCGCCGCGCGAGTCCGCGCTTGCTACCTCCTGCGCGGCGATGGAGGACTCCTGGCCGTTGCGGCGGCCCGTGCCTCCGCCGCTCCTGTGGCGGCACCTGATCGGTGAGGCCGCGTCGCGGGCTCGCCGCGCGCTTGAAGAGGACAATCCGGATGCAAAGAGCGCGCAGACCTGGACTGAAATCGCGTTCGGCGGCGACACCCAAATTCCGGGTCTGCCCTGGATTTCACCCGGGGCAGTGTCCATCGGCGACACCGGGCTCCATTTGCGCGGTCGCATCGATCGCCTCGACCTCGCTGCGCATGGCCGCACGGCTGTTCTCACCGAGTACAAGAGCGGACCGGCCCCGGCCCATGCGGGCCGCGTCGTCTTCGGCCGCGGCGCCGAACTGCAGCGGGTCTTCTATGCGCTCGCTGTATCGTCGCTTCTCCCGGAGGCGCAGCGGATCGTGTCGCGGCTGATGTATCTGGGCGAAGGCGCGCAGGCTTTCGCCATCCCCGAAGAGGCGTTCGGGAAGGCGCTCGCCGACGCGGCGTCCTTTACGGCGGCCGCGGCGGAGACTTTGCGCAGCGGAAAGATCGCCCCCGGTGAGGAGTCGCGCTTCCACGACGATCTCTGGCTGGCTCTTCCGGCCGACCGGCAGGCCTACCGCGCATCGAAGCAGCGCGCCTTCGCGGCGGCGAACGGGACGCTCCGCCGGTACTGGGGTCTGGCATGACGCTTCCCGATCTCGAAAACCGGCGCCGCGCGCTTTGCGATCTTAACTCCACCTTTCTGATGGAGGCGGCTGCCGGAACGGGGAAGACGTCCCTAATGGCCGGAAGGGTCGCCCTGCTGCTGGCGGAGGGACACGCGCCCTCGTCAATCGCCGCTATCACCTTTACCGAACTGGCCGCCGGCGAACTCGACCGCAAGATCCGCACCACCGTCGCAGCTGTTGTAGCCGGGAGGGTTCCGCCGGCCCTCGCGGGCATCCTGCCGCTCGAAGGTCTCTCGCCTGGTCGCAGGGAAGCGCTTGAGGCCGCCTTGCTCCGCCTCGACGAGCTCACGGCCACCACCATTCACGGCTTCTGCCAAGCGATCATTGCCGCGCATGGCGTCGAAGCCGGGCTCGATCCCGGCGCGCGGGTCGTCGACGAAAATGTGGCAACGGCGATGTTCGACCAGGCGCTTTCCGATTTCCTGTCGGCACGTCTGCAGGGTGTTGACGACCCCGCCGACCCGGTCAGCGTCCTCGCGAAGGACGACCCGCTCGGGATAGTCGAGCGCCTGCGCGAGCTCGCCATGCTCAGGCGGGAGCACCCGGACGCCAATACGCCCGCGCCCGCGCCCGCGCCTGGAGCGCGGCCCGACCTCGTCCTCTCTGACGCCGTCGCGACCTTTACACGCTGGCATGCGTCGTCTCCAGGCGATCGAGCCATAGCGGACGCCATTGCCGAACTCGAGGCACTCTCGGCGTCTTTCAGCGGCAGCTCCGAAGAGAACCTCGACTTCGCGACGCTCTGGTCGTTCGCAAAGCCTGATCGCATTTCCCTGATGCGCTCCTCCGGTCTTGAGCTCAAAACTTCGATCGAGGGCGCCGCGTGGGGGCGCTTTCCCGGAGAGCAGCGGCAGCGCCTCGAACGAGAGGCGGCCGCCCATCTTGCCGCCGTCGACGCTGCCTACAGGACACTGATCGGTCACATTGCCCAGCGGCTGGTGTCGCTGCTCTCGGGCGCACTTTCGGAGGTTATCACGCGCTACACCGCGATAAAGCGTGACGCGGCCGTGCTCGACTTCGACGATCTCCTGCGTTTCGCGAGCGCGCTCGTGCGGCGCGAGGAGATCAGGCAGGTCCTGTCGACGCGCTTCCGGCACATTCTCGTCGATGAGTTCCAGGACACCGACGGCCTGCAGGTCGACATCGTCTTCCGGCTCGCCGCCACCGGGCCGGCCGCGCGCTGGCAGGACGGCACCCTTCGTCCCGGCGGCCTCTTCCTCGTCGGTGATCCCAAGCAGGCGATCTATAGCTTCCGCGGCGCTGACATCGAGGCCTACCACGAAGCGCGCGATGTCATCGGCAGGCAGCAGGGCGGGGCGGTGCTGCCGATCACGTCCAACTTCCGGTCGCGCAAAGGCATCGTCGAGCATGTGAACCTCGCCTTTCGCGCGCCGTTCTCGCAGCCCGAGCAGCCTGACTATGTTGCGATCGAGGCCACCGCCGGGGCTGGAGACCCCGCGCTGCCGCATGCCGCAAAGCTCACGGTCGCTCCGGAGGGGCAGGCCAGGGCCGCGGAGCTGCGCGAGGCCGAAGCGGTCGCCGTTGCGCGTGTGTGCAAACGGTTGATTGGCAATGTCATGGTCCGGCGCGACGATGAAACGCTCTCGCCGCTGAAGGCAGGGGACATCGCGCTGCTGGCGCCCGGCCATACCGACTTGTGGCGGTACGAGCGCGCCCTTGTTGCCGAAGGGCTGGCCGTCGCCTCCCAGGCGGGCAAGTCGTTCTTCGCGCGGCAGGAGACCCAGGACCTGCTCGCCCTCTGCCGCACGCTTTCAGATCCCCGGGATACGGTCGCCTTCGGCGCGCTGATGCGCGGGCCGCTGGTCGGCCTCCCCGACGAGGACCTGCTGGATATTGCCGCGGGCCTCGGGTCGGACGGGGAAGGCCCGCGCCGTTTTACCGTTACGACCGACCCCGCAAGCGTGCAGCATGCGGAGGCGCGCGCTGCGCTCGAGGCGCTGCAGGACCTGCGCAGGCTCGTTTGGCGCCTTACACCGTCGCAGCTAATCGCCACGGCCGTCGAACGTCTGCAGGTCCGGGTAATCGTCGCGGTCCGGCACAAAAGCCGGAGCGCGCCGGCGCTTGCCAATATCGATGCGCTCATCGAGCGCGCGCGACCCTATGCCGTGGCGGGGATGCGAGCCTTCGTGCGGGATCTCGACCACGACTGGAGAGCGAAACTGCCGACCGTGGAAGGACGCGTCGATGCCTCCGAGGACGCGATCGATCTCGTCACAATGCATAGCGCCAAGGGGCTCGAATGGCCGGTCGTCATCCCGGTCAATTCATCTACGCAGTTTCCGTCTCCAAAACAGTTCGTGCACCGCCGGTTCGACGACACGCTGCACTGGATGATCGGCGGGATCGCACCGCCCGAGCTGGCGGCAGCACGCGAGATGGACCAGCGGCGCAAGGCACGGGAGCGCGAGCGGCTTTGGTACGTGTCGTGCACGAGGGCGCGCGACCTCCTGATCATCCCCTACCTTCCTGACGCTGACAAGAATTCGTGGTCGAGGGTCCTTGATCTCGGGCAGGCAGCCCTTCCCGAATTCGTCACAGATGTGCTCCCGGAAAAGCCGCCGGTCAGAGTGCCGTCGCCATCAAACCTCCAAACCGTGGACCGCTTCGCGGAAGAAGGAAAACGCGTGCGCGCGGCGGTGCCAACTTTTACCTGGTGGCGACCGAGCGAACACGACCCTGACAGGGCCGCGTTGATCGACGCGTTTGTGACCTCTGTGGAGCAGCCCGATCCGGAGCTCGCCTTTCCTGCCGGCGCGGGCGCGCTGCGCGGCACCGTCATCCACAAGCTCATGGAAGAGTACCTCACCGGTGAGCTGGACGCAGACGAGTGGGCGAGCCGGCTGCGGGCGCGCGAACTGCTCGCGCAGCTGGCCAGCGGAAGCGGAACGTTCGCGCTGCCCGACTCGGTCGAGATGGCATCGACATCGCTGCGCACGATGGCCCTCCCGGAGATTGCGGCGCTGAGGCCCTACCTTGTGGCAGAGTACCCACTGTGGAGCCCCGATGGCGACAGGCTCCTGTCCGGTCGCGGTGACGCGCTGGCGATCATCGCTGGCGTGCCATCCGTAGTCCTCGATTGGAAGTCCGACTTCGCCCCCACATCATCGCTGCGCGCGCAGTATGCTGACCAAGTCCGCGCGTACATGCGCGCAACCGGCGCCGCGCGAGGCGCAGTGGTCTACATGACCACCGGAACGATGGCCTGGGTGGATGCGGCGGCCCGCGGCTAGGCCCTGCGCTTTCGCGCGTATCCACCGTGACCCACGGGGCCGTTTGGCAATCCCGTCGTCAGCGAGGGTTCGAGCGACAACATTCATTCTCGGCCGCTTTTACGCAGGAGGTCGATGTGCTAGCTTTCTTGAGACGCTTGCCGTCGTACATCGCCGATCTTTGGCGCCGTTGGCGAACACCCGCATCAGAACCTACCGGAACTTGGGTGGCATGGCATCGCGGGCGCGAGCGCCCGAGGTCCGACCAGGCCTCTAAGATCGAAGTGAGGCTCAGACGGGGAGCTTACGCGCTGCGCTGCACCCAGAGCGGCCCTCTTACACGTTGCGCGCCGGCTCGGGCAACTTCAGCCCGCTCCGACCCGTTCATTACAAGCATCATCGGGTAATCACGGTCCGTGAGAGCGCACGACTGCAAGGCTTCTCAGATGATTTCCGCTGGCCGGATCGCATTCCCCGCCTCCAGCAGTATCGGCAGGTTGGAAACGCGGTTCCGCCACCGATGGCGGCCGCCTTCGCGCATTGTCTCGCGGAGCAGATGGGTTGGCCGCCTAGATCACTCAAGCATCGCGGTGACCCGTCAATGCGTGAGCCGGCAAATGTACTTACCGACGCCGAACGCAAAGGCCTGCGCGAGGCGCGGATGCGTGGTGCGTCTCTAGGGAAAGTAGCGAGGAGCGGATTGTAAGGTGTGGGTGGATAGGGAAACCGCGCCCGACTTCCTGAACTTCTCCGGTGTTGCCAGAATGGTCGCCGAGGTCGCCAGGCGATATATCGCCTGACAATCAGGGCCGAGTGTTTGTCGGAACTCCGCGCGCCAACTTACGTGACCGGCCAGTAACCTTGATTCGGACTTGCGCCACACGTTGCAGAACCGAGTGGAAAAGCGCGCGACGCCAACCCATCCTTCAGGTCGGCTTGATCACCTACTAGATAACCGCCTCGTCAGCTCGCCATCCGGACCACCTTGGCCTCGACCCCAAGAAATGCTCTCTTTCGACAGCTCAGTACGATTATTTGCATGCGCTCTCCCGCCTCGGCCAGGATCTCCGTCATAGTGTCAAAGCGCTGATCGTCGGCGAAGACGAGCGCGTCATCGAGCAGGAGCGACGCCGGCTTGGGTCGGGCTCCCGACGCGGGTCGCTACCTGGGCGCATGTCACAAAGGACTGCAGGGCTGCGCCACGGCGCGCTAGACGCGGGCGGCGCGGGACGAGTCCGCAGACGGCCTGCACGTTCGTTTCGTTGCTGCTCGACTCGACTTGGAAACCCAATCCCGGCGGCTACCTCGACTCCTGGTACCAGTACTCGCCGACCCCTCTTCCCCGACCCTTTCCGCAGATACGTTCGCCAACCGTGCCGGCGAGCGCGCCGGCAGGTCGCGGACCTTGAAGGCCGGCGCCGGACGGACACATCAGGCAGCCGTTATGCGACGATCTTCGCGCGACGACGTTCAGGCCACCGATCGCAGTCGTTGAAGGCCGTCGTGCCGTATGACGACGCGTTTCGCCGCGACGTTCGGGATGGACCCGAGCCCGTCGGATATTGACATGGGCGCGCCGTCGCCACCGATCCAGTCACGGTCGAACGGGTAGCCCATTGGCTTGCGGTCCGGATAGACCGGGTCGCGCTTGCCGCAGAACGAGCGGGAGCCGCACTCGCCCCCACGCTCCATGTCCAGGGCGTCGTCGCGCGTGACGATGGCTGCGAGCACGAACGGGGAGCCTTCGGTCGATCCCCGCGGCAGGTAGAGGCTGAACGGCCAACCGCATTCACAGTACTCGTCGGGCATGGCTCCCGACTGGATCGGAACGGTCTGCTGCGCGAGGTGCTCCTCGTAGGTGCCGAACGGGTAGGGCCAGGGCGCGCGACCGTTGCTCTTGCGGACGACGCTCGCCTGCTCGCCCAAGCGGGCGACGACCCGACGGCTGAGTGGTGCAAGCGCGACCGGGATGCGGTCCATCTCGATCCACCAACGCCGCTCGGCGGCCTTGGCCTCGAGCGTCAGGAAGAGGCGGACCGTCGCCCGCACCTCTCTCGCCGACCGGTTCTCGACCCGAACGAACGTCGCGAACCTGTCGTGGTTGAGATGCTCGCGCATAAAGGGAACGTTCGCGTCCTGCCCTCGGACGTTGAACCGCCCTTCGAGCATGTAGGTCCGCAGCGTAGCGGTCGTCCCGTCCTCTCCGTCGCGGAACGACCGATCCCAACGCTCCTCGCCGAACCATCTCCCGCCGGCGGCGTCGAGCTCGGCAGGCGTCGCGGACGCCGGGTCGACGCCGGCCTCCCTCAAGGCGTCGTAGGTCATGAGGATAATGTCCGGCGACCCGAAGACGGGGCCGTCGCCCTTCCGGATCTCGATGTCGCCGATGATCTCGGGCGCGCGCGGCCCGGCCTTGACGCGCAATCGGTCGACGACGTCGTCGACCTGCTTGTGCCATTCCCAGAACACGTGGTCCTGCGGCGCCAACGACGTCGTTCCCATGATGCCTGAGATCTCGCGATTGCCGACCACCGTCACGGGCGAGAGATCTGCCAGGACGACGTGACCCTCGTTGTGTACGTCCGCCCGCTTGCTCGCCCAAGGAAGGTCGCGGAAGCTGGCGTTCGCCTCCAGGACGCCCCCGAGCGTGTTTACCGTCAGCGGCGGCGCGCCCTGCGCATCGCGGAACTCGCCCGCCTCGATGTCCTCGATCAAGGCGGCCATCCTGGCCATCAGCGAACGAGCCGTCGCCAGGTTGTCGCCGCTCGGGGCCTCGTCCTTGTCGCGGGCCGAGTAGATCGCGACCGTCGGAGGGCGTGCGTCCGGATCGTAGCCCCAACGCACGGGGGCCGTCATGTCGGAGCGGGCCACGACGTCGGGCAATCCGGCAACGAATCGTTCGGTCCGGTAACGCGCCAACATCTGCTGATGCATGTAGACGAACAGCTCGCCATGCCGATCCAGCGGTGACACGCCATAGGACGGATAGACGACATGCCACCAGCGATGGTGCTCCGCGAAGAACAGGTCTTCCCGGAACCAGTCCAACGGGCGCTCTTCGCTTCCCTCATCGACGATCGCGGAGGGCGCGGCGGGGATCGGCAGCGGCCCGGTCGGGCCCACCCGCTTGCTGGCGTCGAAGCTCCGGGCCGGGTCGGTGGGGTCCACGAAGACGTGCGGCGGGACCTTGAGCGCGCCGATGGCCGGCACACTGGTGGACGCGTGCGTGACGAAGCTCGACCAGACGTCCTGCGCCATGGCCTCGTTCCCCGACGCCGCCTCCGCCAGGACGCGTCGCCAAGCGAGCCTGATCCCCGTCTCGTCCGGCAGGTCGCGGAGGATGCCGTTCAGATCGTCGAGCAGCCGCTTCGCCTCCCGGAGGTGAGAAGGGCGGAACGTGGAGAAGGGGCGTTGCCGCACAGTCTCGGCCGAGCCGTCCGGTCCGCCGACAAGGGCTTGGGCGCGAGCCATCTCTTCCGGCCCGAGACCGGTCGTCAGGAAGTCGAATGATTGCCTCGCGAGATCGTCGAGCGCCATAGTTCACCCGTTCGTCATCGTGTGTCGCCGCTGTATGGTATCCGCATGGACAGGACATCGCGCAACTCGGGACGAACCATGACCCGGCGTGACGAGCTGGCCGCGCGTGCGGGCGCGGTCCTGGCGGCCCTTCAGGGACAGGGGCTCGTCGTGCGCGGACAGCCGCCGCTTCAGTCGCCCGAGCAGGAAGAGCCTGAGCTCGCGTCGTCGCAAACTGCCAAGGCGCTCGCCCGAAAGGGAGTCCTGAGCGTCGGCTACAACGCGCTCGCCAACGAGGTCGTCGTCTACACCAGTGGTCGTCTGACCAAGGCGGAACGCGCCAAGCTGCCCGAGGCCTTCGCCGACGGCGTGAACCTCCGGGTGTCGCCGTCAAGGCTGCCCACCGTCGACGGGCGGCCTCCCGCCCCCCTCGACAATCATCCGGGCTACGTCGAGCGCGACGGCCGCTACTGCTGCGGATCGTCGATCTCCGTCGGCAACAACCGTGAGGCGGGCTCCCTAGGATGCTTGGTGCGCGACAAGGAAGGCACGCTCTTCGGGCTGACCAACAACCACGTGGTCGGGGGCTGCTCCTATGCGCGGGTCGGCCTGCCGGTCGTCGCCCCCGGGGTCATGGACGTGGCCGCCGGCGGGCGGGACCCGTTCACGGTCGGGCGTTTCGCTCGGGTGGCCCCGATGATCTCCGGCGACCCCCAGCAGGTCGATTTCGCCGTCAACTCCGACGCAGCGCTCGTCCGGATACTCGGCAAGGATCTGGTGACTTCGTGGCAAGGAAACGCGTACGACACGCCTTGCAAGATCATGAGCGTGTCCGACATGGAGGCTGCGGACCTGACCTCGGACAAGCTCCTGTTCGAGAAGGTCGGGCGCACCACTGGTCGGACTATCGGCGCGTTCGACTCGGAAACGCGGGGACCCGAGCGCGTCTCCTACAAACTGTCCGCTTGGCACAGCGCCTGGGAAGGGGACGACATCCAGATGTCTATCGCCTTCGAGGGCGTGATGCGTATCAGGGGTTCTCATGGAACCGTCTTCTCGCAGCCTGGCGACTCCGGCTCGCTCGTCGTGGCCCGCATCAAGGAAAGCGGCGAGAGGTTCGCGTTCGGCCTTCTGTTCGCAGGGGTTTCGGGCGGGCACAGCTACGTGCTGCCGATCGGCCCGGTGCTCGATCACTTCGGCGTCGAGCTGGTAGGGGGCCTCGGCTGATGGCGGGTGGACAGAAAGGCTGGCACGCCGCGGCGGACGAGATCGAGCGCCTGCTCGGGGCTTCGAGAGGCACCATCCCGATTTCCCGGCGTATCGACCATCGGACACGCGCCGCGGAGGTGGTCGTGCGCGCCCGCGTGGAGCCCGGCGCCCTGCCGGACCGTCTCCTCGGCTTCAAGGTCGTCGTCGAGCCGCCGACGACGCCCCTGGTCACCAAGGGGCTGCTTTGAGTCGAACGAACGCCAGGCGGCCGTGAGCGCGCTGCCCTCTGCTTCCTGCGCGCTGCGCTTTCGTCAGGAAATCGACCGAACGAATGCAGTCGAGCCAGGGTCGAAGCTGACTGGTCTCCTCCTGCCAGCCACGTTTGGCCCATCGATCCCTACACTCCCCTCGATTCGGACCCGTCACTCGGCTGAGCCTTCCCGCACCTCTGATCAGCCAAGGGCTGATGTCGCGTGGCCCGCGGCCTCTCTCGAAGCACTCGGCAAGGCCGGCTGAGCCCGCTCGCCAGAGGTCATCGTCGTCGACGGCGATCCGACGGCAGCCGGTCGAAGCGCCCTGAAGCAATCTCTCACGGCCTAACCTTCGCGATTGTGCGCCAGGATGCGGATGACGCTGATCCCGCGCTCACGGGCAGGCCGCTCGCCAGGCGGTTCCTCGATGGGAGGCGGATCGAAGCTGACGGCGAACGCGCCGGTGTTCAGGGGATCGTCGAGAACCAGCGCGAACGCGAACACGCCACGGAGCCTCGACCTACCCGATCGCAGGCTGGAAGAATGGTGAAGCGGTTGCAACGCGGTGACGGTCAAGAGTTCGTCCATGGTGCTCGACCAGTCGTCCCCTGCGCCCTTGATCGCCTTGCGACCGAAGCCTGGAATTCCGAGCAGCATGCCAGCCAGGAACGACCCCAGCGAGTCGCCGGCGGTGTTGTGCGTAGCGGGCAGGTTCTGCTTCCAGCTTCGAGGCGTCGAAAGCAAGTCGATGGCGCCGTAGCGCCCGCTCTCGTCGGTCCGTCCGGGCAAGCCGGACGCGGAGAAGTCGCGTGGTGCGCTGCCGTAAGCTCCCGACGCGAACGAGAACGATGGCCAGCCCGTGAGAAGATGATGCTGAACCGAGCTGGTCTTGAGGGTGCCGCCTGCGAGGAGCTTCGCCTGGACGAGATTGGCCCGGCGATCTTTGACGGCCCCGTGCCTGTCCGTTTCGTCCACCACGAGCAGGAGGTCGGCCAGCTCGCACCGACCGGTCGTCCCGTTCGAGTACGACACGTCCACCATCGGCGATCCGTGGCAGAACACCCCGACCATCGACAGGTCGACTCGGGGAAGGAGCTTGCGCCAGGCGGCGGCGACGCTCGGCGTGCCGTCGAGGGTGACGGAGGCGACGGCCCCGACCTCGCCTCTCGGCTTCGACGTGGCCCGACCGCCGCGTGACAGCGCTCTCTGGATGACGCTCTCGGCAGCGGCGCCGAGCGTAGCCTGGCTGACGGAAGCCGCGATCATTCGGGAGCCCGCCCACAGTTGTCCGACCTCGGACCAACTAGGGCGGAACACGACGACGAGCAACGACGAGCGTCGTCGCCTCGCCAAGTTGCAGGCCAAGAGCGGCGCCGCCGACGAGCTTAGCGGGCCTCCGAGGCCGGACGCCTCTGCGCCATCACGAACTCGGATCTTTGCACGCAGCGCCGACGCTCCGCAGCGGCCGCTTCCGGCATACGATCACCTCGGGTGGGAAGAGCGCGTACTCGATTCGCATCTACCTCTGCATCGCGACGGCATGCCTGTCGGCTCTACCGCGGGCTCCGCGATCGGCACTCCCGCGATGGCCGATCCGCGCGGCGATCGTGGCACGCCGCAGTCGTGCTCGGACCAGCCGGCGTCCTCGCCTCGGTCACATGTAAGGTCCTGAGAACGGCGGTGGATGCTCTCGAGCTTATCCGCCGAAGCGGTCTGAGGCTCGCCCTCTCACGTCGCCACAGGGTTCCAGAAAAGCCGGTCCTACGCCAAGGCTGGCCGGCTCAGGCCGGCAACTCGAGCGCGGCGTCCCCGACTGTCGGCGGGCAGAGCCGCAAGATTCGAGCGTAGGCGCAAGTCTCCGCTCTGCTTCGAATGCTCTTGATGGCACCGTGTTCTTCGGCTCAAAGTGACCGACACCTTCCTGGCCGAGGCGGCGCCATCGCTTCCACGAAGTCCAGGCGAGGTCGGGAGACGCGCTCGCGATGACGCAGGCGATGGTGACGAGCGCCGTCCCGTTCGCGGAAAGCGATGCGGACGCCGTCGACGCCGCGCTCGACAGGCTGGGAGCGAACCTCGTCGGCGATGGTCGCGAGACGCTCTTCATGTCGGGCGTCCACTTCCTGTCGATCACCGTCGTGCGCGGAGGACCGCGCCAGCCGACCTATCTCGTGTTCGAGATCACGGCCGACGGAGACGCCGACGATGCCAGGCAGTCCCTGAGCGACAGGCTGACCCCGTGGTGCCACGAGATCCTCGACGCCGCGAAGGTGGAGCGGCCGGAGAACGTCGCAGCCTTCCTGAAGCGATATGACGTCAGGACCGGGCAGGGGCTCTACCGGCAGCCCGGGCTCGACTTCCAGGGAACGCCGGGGATGACCGTTCCGCGCATCCTAGCGGAATTCGAACTGGCGCGCGTCATCCGGGACTACCTCGATCTCAATTCTCGAGCGACCGGACCCCTCTCCCTGCTGGCCGACATCCGTCGGCACGTCCGCGAGGACGACAGGATGCGGCCGCTTCTCGTGGCCGAGCCGGTTCCGCGGCTGCCGGCGCAAGGCGAAGCCAAGTTCGACGCGCCGTTCCTACTGTCCCTGGTCGGACGAGGCGCGCTCGAGTTCCTCTGGCCCCTCCTCCTGCCTCTCGGAGCGCTCGTCGCCATCTCGACCTACTTGGCGTCGGCGAACGCCGGCATCGTGGTCGGCGCGCTGACGTTCGTCGTCGGCCTGAGCGTGGTCGCGGTCGCCACGGTGGCCGTGCTGCTCCTCGCCTACCTCACCTTGCGTCGCCTGGAAGGGGAAAACACGCCCGACGACAGGCCGCCGGACCCGGTCGTCCTGGGGGACGTCCTCGCGCGCGAGAACCGGTCGCAGCAGAACCATCTCGCAGCCGTCTCGACCATGCAGGGCCACTGGCTGCGCGCCGTCACGCTGCGCGTCGCCTTCTTCGTCATTCGCGAGATGGTCCGGCGGCGCTTCAGGCCCGGGTTCCTGGGCGAGATCAGCACCATCCACTTCGCGCGCTGGGTGAAGTTGCCCGGGACCGACAAGCTTCTCTTCTTCTCCAACTACGGCGGGAGCTGGGAAAGCTACCTCGAGGATTTCGTCACGCGGGCGTCCTTCGGGCTGACGGGCGTCTGGAGCAACGCGCTGGGATTTCCCCGAGCGTCAAACCTGTTCGGCGAAGGAGCCTCGGACGGCGACCGTTTCAAGCGTTGGGCCCGGCGCCAGCAGCGCCCGTCGCGGTTCTGGTACAGCGCCTACCCGCACGTCACCACGGCGCGCATCCGGACCAACGCCGCCATCAGGCAGGGGCTCTGCAACGCCACCACCGTCGACGAGGTCGAGGCTTGGCTCGGCTTGTTCGGATCCCGCGTGCGACCCGACGCGCTGCTGGAGACGGACCAGGTCCAGACGCTCCTCTTCGGGGGGTTGAGCAAGCATCCGCACGCCGCCCTGCTCGCCGTGGCCTTGCCGCACGCGCCGGTAGCCTGTCGCGAATGGCTCGCGAGCGTCGAACCGAAGGTCACCTTCGGCGAGGAACCGCCCCCCGACCTCGTCACGAACCTCGCCATCTCGAGCCCGGGTCTCGGCAAGCTCGGCCTGCCCGACGCGGTCCAGGCTCACTTCCCGCCGGCGTTCCGAATGGGAATGGGCCACCCGGTCCGCGCCCGTGTCTTGTCCGATACGGGGGAGGACAAGCCGGCGACGTGGCTCTGGGGCGGACCCGACGACGACCTCGACGCCGTGCTCCTGGTCTACGCCGCCGACCGCGCTACGCTTGATCTCGCCGTGGCCGACCACGTCGCGGGCTTGGCCCGTTATGGGGCTCGCCTCGTCCACCAGGTCATGCCGAAGCCCCTGCCGATGGCAGACGGGGGCGCGCGCAGCGCGGTGTCGGAGCCGTTCGGATTCGTCGATGGCGTCTCGCAGCCCATCGTGAGAGGGACGAGGCGCTGGATGCGCCAATCCGATGCGATCCATGTCGTCGAGGCCGGCGAGTTCGTGCTCGGATACCCGGACGGACGGGGCTACTTCCCGCCATCCCCGAGCGTTCCGGCCTCGCAAGACCCGGACAATCTGCTGCCTCTCGTCGATCCGGTGCACTCTCGCGGCGCATATCAGCCCGAGTTCACGGGCGATGGCGCCCGAGGCGCTCGCGACTTCGGGCGCAACGGCAGCTTCCTCGTCGTTCGCCAGCTCAGGCAGGACGTGGACCGCTTTCACGACTACCTCGGCCGGGCCGCCGAACGCTACAAGGACCATCCCGCGGCGCCGAGGGGTCTGAGCGTCGCGCAGGCTCGGGCGTGGATCGGCGCCAAGATGATCGGGCGGTGGCCGAATGGGACCTCCCTCGTCAGGTACCCGCATGGTCCCGGCCGGCCTCGGCCCGGCCAGGCGAGAGCCCGTCCCGACAACGAATTCCTGTACGGGACGGAGGACCCCCTGGGTGAGAGATGCCCCCTTGGAGCGCACATTCGGCGCGCCAACCCGCGCGACAGCCTCGCGCCTGGATCGGACGACGAGCTGTCCATCGTCAATCGGCACCGCATCCTGAGGATCGGTCGCGCCTACGAGACCGCCGGCGACGACGGCCGGCCGACCGAGCAGGGCCTCCTCTTCATGTGCCTGAACGCGGACATCGAGAGGCAGTTCGAGTTCATTCAGCAGACCTGGTTCATGGGGCGCCAGTTCCACGGCCTGGAGAACGAGGTCGATCCGGTCACGGGCCGCGGGGGCAAGATGGGGCGGTTGACGGTCCCGTCGCCGCAAGGCCCTCTGCACCTGACGGGCATCGAGGACTTCGTGTCCACCAGGGGCGGCGGATACTTCTTCATGCCGGGGCGCCAAGCGCTCGGGTACCTTTCGGGACCGCTTCGCGCCGCCGGCTTGCCCGGCTCGGCGCAGCTCGGCCCGACCGACCGTGGCGCGGCCGCTTGAGACGGGGCGTCGGAAAGACGAGCGCGAACATGCGCCGGGGCTGCTTCGGCCTCGCGGCTTCACCGAGGCGCGGGCATGCCTGAGTTCCTCGACCGCTTCGACCGCGCCGCACCGGCCGACCGGACGGGATCGATCTACCGGGCCATCGGAACGGACCCCGAGGCCCTCTTCGCCGAGTTGCTGCGGCACCGCCCGATCTTGGTTGCCTCGGGCGTCGCGGTCGTCACCAAGCACGCCGACTGCCTCGACGTGCTCCGTCGCCACCACGAGTTCTCCGTCCGGGCGTACGCGGCGAAGATGAAGCGCCTCACCGGGCCGTTCTTCCTCGGCGAGGACGATACGGCCCTCTACCAGCGGGACGCGTCGGCCTTGCGGCTCGCGTTACGGCGCGAGGACTTGCCGGCCGTCCAGGCCTTCGTGCGCGAGCGCGCCTCGGCGGCCCTGCCGGGAAGAACGGACACGGAGCGGGGGAGCATCGAGATCGTGAGCGAACTCACCCGCCGCGTTCCCGCAGAGGTCATGGGGTTCTATCTCGGGGTTCCCGGACCGACGCTGCGAGTGCTCCAGGACTGGGCGCGAGAGCTGTTCCGGGACATCTTCACGAACCTGGGCGACGACCCCGAGATCATCGAGAAGGCGAACTGCCATGCCGCCGCGATGGTGTCCTACGTCGACGAGCTCGTCGCCAACCGGCGACGGGAAGGTCCGGGCTCAGCGACCGTTCTAGACCGCCTGCTGACCCTCCGCTCCGGCGAGGAGGCGTGCCTCGACGACTTGACGATCCGGCACAACCTAATCGGGCTCGTGACCGGCGCCGTCGACACCACGTCCAAGGCCGTCGTCAACATCGTCGCGGAGCTGCTCGGGCGCCCGTCGGCACTGGCCTCCGCGCGCGCGGCTCTCCAACGGGAGGACGCCGAGAGCTTCGAGTCTCACTGTTTCGAGGCGCTGCGGCTGCGACCGCAGGCGCCCATGCTGGTGCGCACCTGCGAGCGCGACAGCCGCGTCGCGGGTGGGACGGGGCGCGAGTCGACGATAGCGGCCGGTTCGACCGTATTCGTCGGCACGTGGGCGGCCATGCGGGATCCCGACGTGATGCACGCTCCGGACGAGTTCAGCGTCGATCGTCCGGCCGACCTGTCGCTGCATTTCGGCTCGGGCCTGCATGCGTGCTTCGGACGTCACCTAATCCGGCTCATGATTCCCGAGCTCGTGCGGGCGGTCGTGTCGCTGCCGGATGTACGCGCGGTCCCTGGCGAAAGCCGGACGGACGGGCCGTTCCCGGACGCCTTCGAGGTCGCCTTCGGCCCCGCCGCAGCGCCGTCCGCGGAGCCGTCCCCTTCCGAGTGACCGGCGTTGCGCACCGTTGAACTCGAGCCCGGCCGACATCTGAGATCGTGGCGCGTCGGTCACACCTGTCCGTTTTGAAGCGAACTTCTGATCCGGCTCGATCGTCGGCCATGACTCGACGTCGCCGCCCAGCTACTCAGGCTTTCACGATCCTTGACCAGGGCGCGCGAGATGAGGACAGCAATCCCGAGCATCGTCGCGCTCCTTCTTGCCGCTCCCATGGGCGGCTGCTCGGTCCGGCCTCTGCCGGAAGATGTCACCGGAGTGTCGACGGTCGCCATCACCAAGCGGATACAATGCGAGGCGCGGGAGGCGCTCGACAGGATCAGCGTCAACATCCTCAGGAACTTCGGCGACGACCGCGCGAAGAAGCTGGCGGACCTGGTGGACATGGGCAGGGTCAACGCTTCCGAGCTCGTCGACAGAAAATACCTCGGCACTTACGACGTCGGCCGCGGAGAAATCCTCTTCAGGACTTACACGTTGTCCGCCGTCACCTTCGACTTCAAGTTCGACATTGCCGAGGAGAACGACAACTCGACGCGAGCCGACTTTCGCCTGCCGCTGGTCGGAGGCCTGTTCACGGTCGGCGCCAATGCCGGCGCGAAGCTCGGGCGCAAGAACAATCGCAAGTTCCAACTCACGAAGAGCTTCTACGAGCTGCACCGGCTCGACAAGGAGGAATGCAAGGTCATCGAGGCCGGGGCGTCGAACGTCGCCTATCCGATCACCGGCCGCATCGGGCTGCAGGAAGTCTTCGAGACCTTCGTGCAGCTGGACAGCGGATCGAACTCGGATCCGAGCCCGGCCAACCGCTACACGGATACGCTGACCTTCACGACCACGCTGTCGGGCGGGACGACCCCGACGCTTACGCTGGATCCACTCAACGTCCGCGCGCTCCGGGTGGCGGGCGCCAACGCGACCTTCAAGGCGTCGCGCACGGACGAGCATCAGGTCGCCGTCGCCATCGCGCGAGGCGAGCTCGTGCGATCCTTCGCGGCCGCGATCCTAGACGCCAAGGCATCGTCCAGGATCATCGCCGACGAGTTGCGCGTCGAGAACATCCTTGAGAACCAGACCAGGGGCTTGTCGGTGCTAAACGACTTCGGACGGTGACGGTCGCGTTCCCGGCTCGGCGGCCTCTCGTCGATCGCGTCCTCCAGCCATGTCGTCGGCAGCGGTCGAGCGATGCGCATCACTCGGTCCGGAACCTCCGTTCCTCGAACCTCGACAAACGCCAGGGAGCAGGACGCTTGGTCGAAGGCTCCGCGGGACACCGTGCTTGCGACGCGAACCTTCGCAGGCGCCTCGCCTCCGCAGGACCTCTCGGTCACCTGATCGGGATGGCCGCCTCGACGTAGAGGTCGCCCTCCCAACGATAGCCGGGCGTCGCGCGGTCGCCATCGCTTCGGACGAAGTGATCGGCCTTCTTCTTCAGGGCGTCGAGAAGGGGACCCCTCGGTATCTTCGGCCAGTTCGAATACTCCGTGACCGGGACCATGGCCCAGAGCTTGTCCACGTTCTTCTTGAGAAGCTTCTCCACGAAGGAAACGGGCGTAGCGTTGTGGCTGCCGTGATGCCCGACCTTGTAGAAACAGCAGCGTGAAATCAGGCGGCACGCGTCCTCGTCGGCCAGGATCTCGCTCCACGTTCCCCATTGCGCGTCGCCGGGGAACAGCAAGTGCGTGTCCTCGACGGAGATCACCAGCACCAGGCTCGTGTTGTTGAGCGCGTGGTCGAGGCGGGTGGCGACACCCGCCGCCTGCCCCTCGTGGATCGCATCGAGGCGCTCTAGCGTCCTCTCGTCCAAGGGCTCCCGAACCGTCTCGTCGTCCACCCAGCCGGCCCCGAAGGGCTCGGGCATCTGGCTCGGCTCGAGGGCTTGCGGGTCCCGGATCGTCGCGAGGCGAAGGAGGGAAAAGTAGCTTTCCTTGTGCGACTCCAGGTCGAGTATGGTCTTCAGGTCACGCGACGGCCCGAGCACCTGAATCGTCACGTCGGAGAGCGTTTCGCACTCCACCACCCTCGTCGAAGCGCCCTGCTTCGGCAGGTAGCGACGTTCCGGCTTGTTGGCGAAGCCGCTCCTAAGCGTCTTGAGCGCCGTCTCGTTGTTGGCCGCGTTCAGCCCGAGGACGTCGAACGGCTCACCTCGGTTCGTCGCCTGCAGGAACCCGCTCAGCGCGGTCGCCATCGCAATCTGAGCGGCGGCCACACGCTTGGCGTCCGGCTCGTCGGACTCGGTCCAAGGCATCCAGACCTCGCCGACCTCGACCCGCCTCCAGCGAGGGTCGGCGAAGCCGACTATGTGATCCTTGTGCCGATGGGTCGCGACCAGGAGGTTCACGCGCGGGACCCCGTCGGCGTCCGTGACGTCGAGGATCAGGCGTCCGACCACGTCCGCGAGCTTGTTCTTGCCAGCCTTGAACGAACCGCAGTCGATCAGGATCTTCTGGTCGTTCCCGTCTCGACCCGGGACGAGGACGAGGAAGCAGTCGCCGAAGCCGACGTCGTACATGCGGACGCGGACCGTTCGCGACGGCGGGGCCGGCACGTCGACCGGCGGAGGCGCCTCGGTTGTCTCGGGCCGCTCAGCCGGCAGCGCAAGAGGGGAGGGTTTGACGGCGCGCGGGCGGCCGCGCTTTTTCGGAGCCGCGGCTAGTGCCTCCATCTCAATGCGCTCCCGCGTGCAGGGCGGCGAAGCTCGCCCTGAGGGTCATCCTCTCCGAAACGTAGCTAGGGTTCACATCCCAGGCCATCCGCGGGTCGCCCATGTCGACGCGGTCCATGAAATCTCGCTGCCGTCTCTGTCGTTGCAGGGCGGCGCGCTCGAAAGACGGGTTCAGCCCTGCGAAGAGCACAGGTTTCGCGATGATGGTCCGGATGGTCCCGTCCGCACGGAAGATGGCCGTCACGCCAGCGCGCAAGGGCAGTCCACCGAACTCCTCCTCCCGCGACCTGTCGCTTTGGACGAACTGCACGACGAACTCGACCAGGAGGCGCTGGTCGGAGCCGATCCGGTGAACGGGGTGGAAGCCCGCGACCGCGATTCGGCGGCTCGGATCGAGCCCCAACGCAGACGCGTGCTTTCGAGCGTATATTCCAAGGCCCTCCCCGAGATCGTCCTTCAAGCCTCTTGCGCCCGGAATGATCGGCGCTTCCTCGTCCTCCCCTGCGTCGCTTTCCAGGACGGAAGCCTGGAAGGCCTCCAACCCCTCGTCATTGCGGGCGCGCTCGACGACGCGCCCGGTCCAGTCGAGCGCTTGGGCGTTGATGGCGAAGAGAAGTTGGACCCGGTCCTTGATGTGGTCCGGCAGGGTCAGCTTGTCGTCCGCCCAAGTCGGCCAGACGAGGGACTCCTCGGCAAGCGACAGCGCACCGTCCGGGAAGATGCCACGGCAACGGAAGCCCTCGATCATGTTGAAGCGCAGCTCGTAAGGATCGTCGGGGTTGACCTCCAGGTCGGCCGTCACGAGCGCGCGCAGGAAATCGCCGAACGTGACGTCGACCGGGGGAAGGTAATCGAACGCGCGAAGGCACATGCGGAGCACGTGCTCCGCGAGTTGCGACACCTCGCGAGCGACCCTGTCGACGAGGTCCGGATGGAGGTGACCTCTGGGCAGCTCGCCGGAGCCGCCGGTCGCGATGCGGATCAGGTCCGCGATGCGCTTCTCGTAGGTCCGGTAGAATCCGTCGAACACGGCCGACACCAGGACGGCCCCTCGGTCGTGGCACTCGATTTTCCGGGCGAGCAGGGCCGGATCGGGAGGCGACCCCAGCGCGGAGCGAAGCGCGCTGGCGTGACCCTGGGAGTGCCCGAACTGCTGGGCCAGCTCGACCAGCATGGCCTGATGCTGGAGCCGCCCCTGGGACGCCTGGATCTGCTCTCGCAAGATGTCCCGGTAGGAAAAGCGCTGGAACAGCGCGACGATGTCGGAGAAGGCTTCGTGGAAGGCGAGCACGTCATGGTTGGTCGGCTCGAGGAAGTACGGCCGCAACCCATGTACGATGGCGTGCGTGACCTCGTGCGCGATGATGTCGTGGGAAAGGCATGTGAACACCATCTGGCCGGGGATGTTTTGACCAGGGTTCTCCTCGTCCGCCTTGAAGTAGCCGAAAAAGATCGCGTTGCACTTGGGATCGAAGAAGGCGTTGGCGCCATAGAAGGCGTGGGGAAAGAGTCGTAGGCGCGGCAAACGCTCCGACCGCTTGAACCTGATCGGCCGCCCGAGCGCGCGACGGGCGTTCTCGATGACCTTCATCGCGACGGCGTACACCATCTGCTGATGGAAGCGGGGATCGGACTCGTTCGGAGCCAACCCGTTCTCCATGAGGAGCGCAGGCTCGTTGAGGTCGACGGGAGCGTAGTAGCGCTTGTGCTCGTTGTCGTAGTCGACGACCTCCAGCAGCGCGCCGGTCGGCCCCGCCTTCAGGTTCGGCTCGTTGTTGATGTCGATGGACGTCCGATAACGCGACCGCCGTCCGGACATCGGGTCCGCGGCGAAGATGTTGAGGCGCCTGCGGTCGGGCTGACGCTTGGCGTAATCGAGGTCGACGCGCTTGCGAGCCTTTCCCGGCGGATCATCCAAGTACGCCTCCCGTCACTGCACGACGACGATGCCAATGCGTCTCACGCCGGAAGTCAAGGGAGCAGCGGCTCATGTCCACGGCGCCGACGAGCGTCCGACGATCCAGCCTTCGAGCTCTCGGCTGAGCGCGGTGAGACAAGCGCCAGCAGTTTCGCGAACTGTCGAAGCCGGCTACGCTTTGGCGAGCGTCCCGGTGCGCGTCACCGCGACTTCGAGGGCTTGTCATGGCAGATGGCGGCACGAGGCTTTCACCCATCGATGGCGGCCGCCTCGAGGACTTGATCGGACTTTGCCTGTCGGGCGGTGGCTATCGAGCCATGCTGTTCCACGCCGGCGCCGTGTTCCGCTTGAACGATCTTGGCCTGTTGCGGAAGCTCGACCGCGTATCGAGCGTGTCGGGTGGCGCCATGACGGCCGCCGCGCTCGCTATGGCCTACCCTCGGTTCGACTACGACGCGGAGGGCAAGGCCACCAACCTCCGGGAGACCTTCCTGGAGCCGATCCGTCGCCAGGCCAACGACGCCATCGATATCGCGTCGGCCTTTGCCGGGCTGAACCCGTTCTCGTCGGCTGCGAAGGCGGCGGCGAGGAGCTACGACGCCAACCTGACGGACGGCGCCAGGCTGTCGTCGCTCCGAAGTCGCCCCATGTTCGTGTTCAACGCCACGAATCTCATGACCGGGGTCACCATGCGCTTCCGGCCCGACTACGTGGCAGACTACCAGATCGGGCAGATCACAGGGTTGGACCTCTCGCTCGCGGAAGTGGTCGCGGCGTCGGCGGCCTTCCCCCCCGTTCTGTCACCGGCGGTGATCGACCTGATGGGCGGCGACACCGTCGGCGGCAGCGAAGGCCCCCTCGCGCGTCCTCCCTATGTCGAGAAGGCCGTCCTCACGGACGGTGGCGTTTACGACAACATGGCGACCGAAGCAGTCTGGAAGCGCTGCAGGACGATCTTCGCGAGCAATGCGGGCAAGCCGTTCGACTTCGAGCCGGACCCCGCGCACAACTGGCTGCAGCAATCGCTTCGTCTCATCGACATCCTGATGGACCAGGCGGAAGACCTCCGGGAAAGGATGCTCGCGCACGCCTACGAGGTCGGCGCGAGACGCGGGGCGATGTGGGGACTGACGTCCGGCCTGAACGATCCGACTGACCGGCCGCCTCTCCTGTCGCCCGACGAGTACGCGGCGGCGCAGGCCGTCCCGACGCGTCTGACGCGCTTGTCCGACGAGGAGGTGACGTTGATGCTGAAGGCCGGGTACGCGCACGCCTCGTCCCGGTTGAGGAAGCACTACGGTCCGGACAAGGGTGGGCCCGCCGACACACCGGACCATCGCTGGCCCCAGCCGTAACAGGATGCTCGAAGTCGAGGAACGAGGCTCGAGGAGCGCGCACCGAGGAGATTGCGTCGGCTCTGCAACGTGTAGCGGCGAAAGCCGGCGCTCGCGACGACGTCGGTCGGGGCGGTCCGGATGAATGGGAAGTCCATGATACGCCCCGGGACACCCCATACGAGACGGATCACGTCGGTGAGGGCTGACGCCCAAGCCGCTCGAGCTCCTGGCGAATCTCGGGAGCGAGACGCACATGCACCGCAGGCAGCGCGGACAGGGCGATGCGTGCGGCTGATGGCAAGTCTCCCGTGGAGGCCGCGACGGCTTCCAGGACGGCGGGTCCGTTCACCCGCGGGTTCCGCAACGCGAAGGCTTGCTGCTCGGCCGCTCGCTTCCAGCTCCGGGCGGTCCAGTCGCAGAGCGGTCGTTCGGTCTCGCGTTTGAATCTCGATTGCGCCGTTGCCTCGATGAGGCGGACCATCGCGACGTAGAGATCGTCGGGTTTGACTGGCGCCCCCGACGACGTGAGCGACCGCCATGGCGCCCCCACGAACATCGCTCGTGAGCGGAACGGCTCCTGCGGACATCCGCGCGACGTGCACCACCTGCTAACGCGTAACCTTTTAGATGATTGTAGCGGCGCACCTGTTCAGGGGTGAGCACGTCGGCATAACCCAGTGTTTGCGCAAATGCGCCGCCCGGAGCGCGCCCTGCGTTGCTCCGATGGAGCGCGTTGCTTCGGAGTTCTCGGGGGATGGAGAGCCTGAAGGGGCGGACCGGACCGCTCTCCCCTCCCCTCCGGGCCTTCCGGCTCGCGCCAGGAGCTGGCTCCAGGTGCCTGCCCGAAAGCGGACGCGAGCAGCCCAACGCGGCTGCAGCCGCTCCCGACCGGCAGTGTTGAAAAGGTCAGCGAGGGCCGCCCCAGCACATCCGACAGGCGCCGGACCGGCATTGAAACAGGCCGAGACGACGCGCCGGCCGGAGCGGCCCGCATGTGCCAAGGCGTTGCGCATTAAGTGCACCCGGCAGCGCTGCCACGTGGCGCTCAGCACCTTGGCGACGGCGGCCTTCAGGCCCTCGTGCGAGTCGGGCACGACGAGCTTCACGCCCCTGAGGCCGCGGCGCGCGAGCTAGCGCAGGAACGCCGTCCAGAAGGTCTCCGCTTCGGAGGGACCTATGTCGAGGCCCAGCACCTCGCGCCGCCCATCGCTGTTGGCGGCCACGGCCACGATGACGGCAACCGACACGACCCTGCCGTTCTGGCGGACCTTCACGTAGGTCGCGTCGATCCAGAGATACGGCCAGTCGCCCTCGATCGGCCGGTCCAGGAAGACCTTCACCCGTTCGTCGATCTCCTGGCAGAGCCGCGAGACTTGGCTCTTCGAGATCCCGGTCATGCCCATCGCCTTGACGAGATCATCGACCGAGCGGGTCGAGATCCCCTGGATGTAGGCTTCCTGGATCACGGCGGTGAGCGCCTTCTCGGCCATGCGGCGCGGGTCCAGGAAACCAGGGAAGTAGGAGCCTTTGCGCGGCTTCGGGATGCGCAGCTCGACCATTCCGGCTCGGGTCTCCCAGTCCCGATCGCGGTAGCCGTTGCGCTGGACCAGGCGCTCGATGCTCTTCTCGCCATACGCCGTGCCGGTCAGGCCTCCCATCGCCAGCTCCATCAGGCGCTGGGCCGCGAAGCCGATCATCTCGCGCAGCAGGTTAGCGTCGGGCTCTCCTCCAGGAGAGCCCGCAAGTTCATCATCTCGTCGGTCATCGGTGATCCTTGGTTCGGGTTGACCTCGCAACCCGACCCTACCGGGGATCGTCGATGACCACCGCGAAGCCGACCGCCCGCTACGGCGCTATGGAGGGCGCGCGGGCGGTCGGCTCCGCTGCCGGCGAGCTACGCCGTCACCAGGGACATGACCGTCGTAGCCGTTCCACCATGGCGTCGAACATGCCTGTGTCGTCACCCGCCATCCTGTCCATGGCGACCATGCGCTCGACGACGACCCCGTCGGCCGGCGCGTGCCGCCGCCCACGAGCCCCATTCCGTCGGAACTCGCGCCAGGTCGCCTCGTAAAGACGGCGCTCGGGCGCCTGCTCCTCAAGGCTGGAGCCCGGGCGGCTCGCACAGCAGCATGCAGCGCCGTAGACGGCCGGATCGAGCCCGATCAGAGGGACCCAGTCGTCCAGCAACCGACCGTACTGACGGGTGGTCAGGTGACCGCCTGGGCGGCTCACGTGCGTAGCGATTAGCCCCTAGCGTGAACGATGTGGTAGGCAGGGCTGCGCAAGATCGAAGGTGCGATTATCGTCGTGATGTGCCGGAACGCGCGGTTTGCAGGACACGGGTCTTCCAGTCGGGCGGTCGAGGGGCTAGCTCCGGCTGAGCGCGGGAGTGCATTGCACGGCCTGCATTCATGTTCTTGAGCGCCGGCAAACCCGGTGTGTTCCTGCCTATGAGGCGCTAAGTCCCCTTATGCTCACCACCAGCAAACGAGACGAGTTCCACTTTCTAGAACTGCGGTTGACGAACGTGCGCTCGTTCGGTGGTGAGCAGGTGTTCGATTTCCGCTCCTCTGAAGGAAAGGCGTCACGCTGGTGCGTGATCCTAGGAGAGAACGGCGTCGGCAAGACCACTGCGATGCAAGCCCTAGCAATGATGCGGCCTGCGCCGGCATTCGAGCGCGGCCAGGACGGACAGGTAATACACCTAGAACCCAAAAACGACGAGCTTCCTGACCCGGACTGGATTGAGCCGGATGTGTTCGACTACCAAAATCAGCAGCTCTTGAACCTCATTCGGCAAGGGGGGGCAGAGGTGGCTGCTAGCATGACTGTCACCCTCGTCGGTCCAGCCGGCGAGCAAGTGACCATCGGCTTCGACAGCGTGTCTCGGGATGAAAAGCTCGCCTCGGCCGAACCGCGGCCGCAGAAGCGCGCGCTCAACGGTAAGGGACCGCTCATAATTGGGTACGGTGCGTCAAGGCACACGGGCACGCGCAATCTCGTTTCCATTGCCGACCAGCGGCCCACAGAGAGCCTGTTCGACGATCTTGTAGAACTCGTTGACGCCGAGGAAGTGCTTGAACAGTTTTATCGTGAAGAGCTCGCTGCTCGGGACGAGAAGCGCGACGAGGAAGCCGAAAAGTACAAGCGTATCCGCACCGAGATCATCGAAGTAGTTCGCGCGATGACGCCGGATCTGCAGGCCATTAACGCAGGCGCGCGTAAGAGTATTTCATTCCAAACGCTGTCGGCGAAGGTTGGGTTGTCCGGACTGAGCCTCGGCTACCGGGTCGTCGTCTCGTGGATCGTGGACCTGGCTTGGCGGTTGTATCATCTGAGGCCCGACGGTCTCAGCCCATTTAAGGAGCACGCAATTGTTATCGTCGACGAGGTCGACCTCCACTTACATCCGAGGTGGCAGCGTGAGATCCGCCACAAGCTGCTCGCACATTTTCCGAACGTGCAGTTTATCGTTACGACGCATAGCCCGATCGTTGCCCAGGAAGCTGTAGCCAGCGGCGACCCAGTTGCTGTCGTACGTTGGAACGGCACAGCGGCTGAAGTTATCAACGATCCGCTACCTCATCAGCCCTGGCGCTACGATGAAATCCTCGGCAGCGCCGCCTTTGGGTTTGCCAGCGGTCAAGATGTGCGATCATCAGAACTCCTCGTCGAGCGTGAGCGACTACTCCGCAAGCACAACCTTGATCTTACCGAACGAGCTCGGCTGACGACGCTGAATGGTATCGCGCACAGCATCGAGACTGGCGACACTCCATACGACGCGGCTTTCGACAAATTGATGGAGCGCGTCGTCGAATTGGAGAAGCAACTTGCGGATCGGCGGTGATCAGGGTCGTGAAGGGCGAAGCGCCCGAAACGCTTAAGCGCCTTGGCCCGAAGTGGGTCAAAGCTCACTCGGAGGCGTTCGACGCCGAGCCGAAGGAATTTCTTTCGGGCAAGCGTACCATGGCCATCGCCTCACACGTCTACGGCGCCGCTGAGGTGAGGAACGCGCTCGCAAAAGCGCAGCACGGTAAATGTTGCTTCTGCGAGGTCGAGATCGAACATCCTTATATGCAGCGCCACGTCGAGCATTGGCGTCCGAAGGGAGCTGTCAAACAGGATGCAGCAGAGCCCGAACTATATCCCGGCTATTATTGGCTTGCGTACGAATGGGACAACTTGTTTTTGGCGTGCGTGGTATGCAACAGTTCGTACAAGAGTACCTGCTTTCCCCTCGCCGATCAATCTAATCGCGCCCGGAGCCATCACGATAGCGTGGATCTGGAGATACCCTTGCTGCTCAAGCCAGACGCGAACGATCCGGACGAACACTTGACCTGGGAGGACGATCAACCCCGGGGCACGTCCGCGTTGGGATGGCGGACAATCGAGGTGGCGGGCCTAATTAGGAAGGACGATGTCAAGCGCACACGCAGGTTCCTTGAGCTCAAGCGCGCCTACGATCGCTTAATCAAAATCACAGATAGCGGCGATCCCACAGTGCAGCAGATTGCCAAGGACTACAGAGATCTGCTGCACAAATCGGTGCTGGCTTCCAGTCCTTTTAGCGCTATGGCGAAGGCGTTCTTGGCGTCGCGGGCTCCCGTCCCATAAGACCAGTGTACGAACGCCGACACGATTGTGCAGCGCGGAAATTGTTCAGATGAACAGGCGCATAAATACTTTGGGCAACAGTGTAAGTATTATAGGTTCTCCCTTGCGTGCCGGCTCTCGGCGTTTTGGTTTGGCCAAGCGCCTTATCAGGAGGCTGGCGTCCGGGTGAGCTGACGTTGATTTGCGAGGATAGTCCCGTGTCCGACCCGCTTCGATGAAAACTGTTTCCGATCGTTCAGGGAGACCGAGAATATCGAAAAGCATAGCTCATTCTTAATGTAGGCGTAGACCGCCCTACATGATCAATATTTGTCGTTTCGCGTCAGGCCCGCAAAGGTAAGAGATTTGTAACTTCCGATCTTTGTAGGGTGACATGTCTTGATATTGAGGCGGCATGGGCTTGAGGACAGCGCCCTCCCACATGATTTCCTCGACACACGGGAAGCATAAAGACCTAAACCTCCCGTTTTTATCGCTAGCCCTAGCGTCATGCATCTGCTATGATCCAGAAGTTTTCCGGGAGCTACGACCATGGAGATGGGTGCCGAGGATCCGGGGTGCGTCGCGCGGGAGCGTGACAATGAAGCACCGGAAGAGCTTCGGCTCGATAGCGTGACCCTCGACCGACTGATGGCGGAAGTCCGTAACGAGGACACGGTCGAGGCGCACGCCTATAACCGAATGCACAATCGCCATAATCGCTGACGGCGGGCGACCGTCAATGGTCACCGTCGACACCGTCCTGCTGAAGCTCGCCAGCCGCTGCAATCTCGATTGCCACTATTGTTATGTTTACAACATGGGCGACGAAGGATGGCTGGCGCAGCCCAAGCGCATGTCGCCCGAAGTGATCGACAGCGCCGTCGCGCAGCTGTCGTTGCTCGCTTCTTCGCAGGACGTTCCGTTCAGCGTCGTGTTCCACGGCGGGGAGCCCCTCCTGATAGGAGCGGAGCGTTTCGACGTCGTTTGCGCGGCGCTGCGGGGGGCCTTGCCGCCGACATGCGGGCTACACCTACAGACCAACGGCCTCCTGCTCTCCGACGCCGTTCTGCGCACGTGCATGGAACATGACGTTGGCGTCTCGATCAGCCTGGATGGTCCGGCCGCCGTACATGACAGGCACCGCCCGGACAGGCGAGGCGCTGGATCGCACTCGCGCGTCATGGAGGCAGTCCGGCGCCTATCCGAACACCCGGCCGGTAGCCGTCTTTTTACGGGCGTGCTGGCGGTTGTAGACCTCGCGTCGGATCCCGGCGAGGTCTATTCGTTCCTGAAGTCGACGGGCGCACCCAGCATGGACTTCCTGTATCGGGATGGCAACCATGACGAGGTCCCGGTGGGGAAGGCCAGCCCGCTTTCGACCGAGTACGGCGATTGGATGTGCCGGCTGTTGGACGTCTACCTTGCGGATCGAAGGCCGGTGCCGATCCGCGTGCTGGACGACATGCTCAAGCTGCTTATGGGCGGCATTTCGCGGAAGGAGGGCGTCGGCCTTGACGCTTACGGCATACTCGTCGTGGACACAGACGGGAGCGTAAGAAAGAACGACACGCTCAAGAGCGCGTTCGGCGCCGCCGATCGGTTCGCGTCCGGCTGGTCGGTCACGACCCATGATCTTAGGCAGGTGGTCGCCTCAAAGGAGTTTGCGGTCTACCACCACGCCCAGCGGCCGTCCTCGCCGGTCTGCCTGTCCTGCCCGGACCTGCGGGTCTGCGGGGGAGGGATGCCGGCTCACCGGTGGCGGTCGGAAACGGGTTTCGTCAACCCGAGCGTGTTCTGCGCGGATCAAAGGCTCCTGATCGACGCCATGCGAGACATCCTGTCCCGCCGCATGCTCGCCGCATGACACTGCCATCCTTCGACAAGGTCCGCAGTTCCACCGACCCATTTCCGCACTTCCGTGTCGGCGGCATCCTGCAAGACGATGAGGCGGACCGCGCATTGCACTGGTTGCGAACGTCGGCTCCATGGGCGCTCCGCGTCGAGAGTTTCTACGAGCAGCACGAGTTCTCCCTCATTACTTCGGAGCTCGGGCCCGAGATAGTTGATTTGGCGTCGCCGGAGTTCATTACGTCGGTCCGCTCTGAACTGCGGCGGCAGTTCGACGTGAAGGACGAGCTGGAGCTCGTTGACGTCGGCGCCCACCGGCTCACCTCGGGACAGACGATCCGCATCCACAACGATTTCCTTGAAGGTCGGGAATCTCACCGAATGTTGATCCAGCTAAACGACGGCTGGACCGCCGAGCAGGGAGGATTGCTGATGCTCTTCGGCGATGACCAGCCCGAGAGCTTGAGGCACGTGGTGATACCGACCCATGGAAGCGGTTTCGCCTTCGAGATCTCGCCGAGATCCCACCATGCCGTGTCCTCGATCAGGGACGGAGAGCGCTACACGTTGGTCTACACATTTCGGCGGCCGGGCGAGGTGCGATGACGGACGGCGCGGAGCTGGTCAAGGAAGCGCTGGCGACGCCCGGTCCTTGTTGGTTCGAGGGCTTAGCCGAGCGCCTTGCTGGCGCCCGCTATCGCAAGATGGAGCTGGCGACCGGCATTAATCGTGCCCGCTACGGCACCGTCCGTTACCTCGCCCGCGATGCCTGGGCGGCGAGGACGGAACTCGCCAGCGTCGATTTCCCGGCCGATTTCGAGGCCTCTATTCCGGCGACGGTGGAATTGCTCGGCGCGCCGATCTCGAAGCGCTATGCCGATCTTGGCTTGGATCTGTACGGGCCGAGCGAGATCCACCCTGAGGAAGCAGTGACCGCGGTCTTGGCCGCCTTCCGCAGGATCGGGGAGGTGCCTGGCGCGGCCGTTGCGATTGGCGCGCTTCTGTCCGCGCTGCACGTGTTGCGGCCGGAAGGGCCCGAGTACGACGTTAGCTACAGCGACCCGGCTGTTCCGTTCACGATTTTCGTAGGCATCCACCCTCGGGCGGGCGCATACGGCGATTTACGGCTGGCGGAAAGTATTCTGCATGAGTGCATGCATCTGCAGCTTACGCTCATGGAGTCTGTGGCGCCCATTGTCGTCGATGGCGGCGAGCGGATGCACTCACCGTGGCAGGGTACCTCCCGTCCGATCCTGGGCATCCTGCACGGCCTTTACGTGTTTCGGGCGATCCAGAACTTTCATCGGGCTCTGCTCAACCGTGGAGCCATGACTTCGGACGAGTGTCGTTATCTTGAGCGTCGGATTGACGTCATTGAAAACGAGGCCCAATCCGTACAAGGCTTGACCGGCAGCCGTGATCTCACTGCTGTGGGGCAAAGGCTGGCGAGCAGGTTGCTCTTGTCGCGATAAGGTCAGCACAGATTAAGAGGAATTAAAGATCTCCAGAATCGGACGAGATCGACAGGTGCTTTTCGCAATCCTCCGAGCAAGACCGCCTGCGGCTCCGACGTTTGCGCTGTAGCTCGAGCGCGAAGATTGCTGGGTTGTTCATCGTCGAATTGAGATGCCCAAAAACGGACTTTCCGCACGTCAGATCTGGGTCAATACCGGTCAGTCGCCTTAGGGTGCTATGTACGTCGTTTGCCAATCCTGAAGAGTTTGCCCGTGCCCACCTCACGGTACAGGTCCACGCGCGCACCATCCCAGTGATAATCAAGGTGGCGACCCTGGACGGGATCGAAGGCGAGGTCGGGATAGAAAAGCGCGGCGCACTCGCCGTCCGGATCCCGTCGGCTCGGGTAAACGAGCCCCTCAGAGACGCCTGAGCGTAGGCTAGCCGCGAGCCGCGGCGACTCGACGTAGTCATCGGGATCGAGTGCTGGCCCGAACGCAGGATCTCCGCCCCGCAAATCGTGAAGGGCGGCTTCGACACTTATGACGAGCTCCCGAAACTGCGACGTCCAGCCCGGCGCCTCATTGGTTCGCGCCATGAAGCGGGCATGGTGGTACATCGTTTCGAGGAGCGCCGTCTCAAACGTCTCGGCGACGTAGAGCACGCCATAGGTTCCGTCCGAAAACCGGCTCGGCCGGTCGGGGCTGACATGCGTGAACGGTGCCATGAGGAACGTTGCACCGGATCCCGAGACACGACGGCCCGGGGGCACGAGATCGAGGTTGCCGAGCGTCTCCATGAGGCGCGGGTTGGTCTTCTGCTCGGCGGAGATGAGAAGCGGCCAGTCCTCCGGGTCCGCGATATCCTCGAACAGGTCGATGGGAGGATAGAGGCTGCGAATGATCCGTCGTGCCCCCGTCCATCGAACGTGCGAGACCGGCACCCGCGAGGGGTCGATCACCAGGCGCCACGCTCAGCATCCAGGTATCGGCGAACGCGCATGAGGTCGGTCAGCTCGCCGCCGAGCATGACGTCGAGGGCCGAGCGACCTCCGAAAGCCTCGTTGGCCGCTTTGATCCATGCATAGCCACGGGGCCCCTCCCGGAAGATGATCTTCAGGGCCTTGTGGATGCCGAGGAGGTTCGACAGGCGCGCCTTGCCGTCCCGGCCGAACCGGCCGGTCTCTCCGGCTTTCCAGCGGGCGAACGTGCGACGCGGGAGGTCCAGGATAACAGCGGCCTGGTCGTCGGTAACGCCCCAAGCCCGAAACAGATTGAGGGCAGCCCGGAACATCGCAGCCGCCTCCTGGTCGGTGATCGGCTCCGGCGAGAACGGCGCGGGTTCGCTGATGACACGGGTGAGTGTGGGCACGACGGCTTCTCCTGCCACTTGACGTAATCTAAGCTGATTAGTGCCAAATGGCAAGATGCCCGGACCGAGACGCCCTGCCCCGGGGCGTTGGCCCCAGCTTACCGCTGCTCCCGTTCGAGTGCGTGCAGCGCCGCGAGGGCGGCGTCGCACGCTCCGCTTCCCGTCTGCCGCACTCGGGCGGCCGCGCGGGTTACGCTCACCTCGTGCGCCCTTTGCGCCCGCTTCAGCTCGGCTGCATCCCGAGCGGTATCCCGAGCCCACCCGATGACCCTGGGCCGAGCTCCACCAGCTCAGCCTCCGGGACGCCGCACGCTGCCGCGGCGCCGATGACCTCGCCCGTTCGGGCTGCGATGGTGACGGCCTGCGACCGCTCGGGTGTGACCGCGGTCGCCGCAGCCGGGAAGAGCGCAACCGAGAGGGTGATGAGGACCCGAAGGATCATAGTCGCGACCCTAGCCGAGCTGTGGCAGTCTCGCGAGATGCCGCTTCGCGCTCTCCTGACAAACCTCCGCGCACGACGGAAGCGAGTTCAGGGGGACGCATCCGATCTCCTCACCTTCCTCGGCGAGTACGCCTACTACGAAGCGCGAGAACGCGCCCCGCACCTGCCGCTCCAAGAGGGACCGTGCCGGTGACCGTCACTGGTCGCGCGTGGCGGTCGAGATCGCCGGACGGGAGGGTCGCGTGATCGGCGAGACGGTCGCGGACAGGTACGAGGCTGAGCGTGCCCGCCCTGCCCCGCTGCCTTCGACGCGGCGCGAAGCAGCCCGGGCTCTGACCGACATCGCGCACAGCATCGCTGACCTGGCGCGAGGTAGGGCGGATGCGACCACGCTGCACAACGTCGGAGTTTGGGTCAGGCAGGCGATCGCGACGGGCGGGAGCACCCCCGAGGTTGTCCTCGCCGGAGACGCGGTGATCGCCGCGTGCGAGGATCTCGCTGCGGCGACCTCGCAGTGCTCCGAGGCGCTCTCAGCGGGCAGCTACCCGCAGAAGGCAGAGCTCGCCGGAACCGCGCTCCAGGGCCTGCGAGCAGCCATCGACGCGCGTACACGCTCGAGGTGACAGCTCGCCTCGACTCGATTCGGTTCTATCCCGCAACAGGCGACCACCGACCGCTGAATCGCTTCTCGGCGTCAGACACCCTTCTCATCATCTCCGAACGCCTCATTCAGGCGCGACAAGACGGCCACAGCCGAGGCCAGCTTTTCGTTTCCGTTCGGATCCCCCACTGTCGCGACCATGTCCGCGAACCCCGAGCCCTGCACGCCTTCCGTGGCGGTCAGAACGTCCCGGATGTTGCAGTTCTCTCCACGTGGCGCGGTCGGGGCGGCGCCGAGCGTCAGCGCCTTCCGGGGTAGCGGGGTCGCCACCGGCGCCTTGGCGACCAGCAGGGGAGCCGAGGCCGCAGGTGACTTCGGCTCCGTCGGGCTGGCCCGGTCCGCCATGCCCTGCTTCAGCCCCGACGAACGTTGGGCGGGCTTCCGGCTGCGCTTGGGGCGTGAGACCTTGGCCTCGGGTGCTGGGGCCGCGACGGCCTGGGTTTCTGAAAGCTCGACCGTGGCCGGGTTGATGGCTCCGCCGAGTTCCTCGTCCTGCCACTGCCGCAGGCTCGGGAGCCGCGGCGGGTCGCCCTCACCCGCCTCGAACAGCTTCCGGTAGGGCTGGTCCCGATAGTGCCGGATCTTCGTCAGCTCGAATGACCGGGAGTTCTTGACCATCAGGATCGAGAGCCGTGCCGACATCTCCCGCAGCTCGAGCGGGCTGCGCAGGGGCCGCGGCGTGTAGTGCGGCGCCCAGCCCCGCGGGGCGAAGATCCCCTGCCCCGGCCGGACGACCGGTGTCTTGTAGACCTGCGTCGTCTCGCCGAGCATCTCCGACACGAATTCCGACGTCTCCAGGTCGTTGATCTGGATGAACAGCTTGATCTGCGAGCCCGAGACGGTCGTGATGCGCGTGTTCTTGCCGTAAAGTTCGTCGAGCTGAGCTATGTCTTGCATGACGATGGCCATGCGGAAGCCGTAGCCGGCGCTGATCGTGATCTTGGAGATGAGCGAGTCCATGCGCCCGACGTGGTAGAACTCGTCGAGCATGAGGAGCACCTGATGCGGTTCGTCCGGGCCCGGCAGCCGCACCATCATGAGGTCGTGGATCTGCTGGAACAGGATGCGGATCAGCGGTCGGAAGATCGCGAGCTCGGCAATCGTGCAGCCGATGAAGATGGTCATTGGCCGGCGGCGCAGTTCGCGAATATCGAAGTCCGAGGTTTCGGTCGCGGCCGAGATCAGGCCGTTGTTCCAGAGCGACATCGCCATGTTGACGTTGAACATGGCCGAGTTCCGGGTTTCCGGCTCGAGCGCGATGTATTGGTTGAAGCTGTCCGCGACCCAGGTCGGGAGATGCTCGCGCTCCGTCCTCACGATGGCGCGCAGGACTGACGAGATGTCCTTGCCGGTCGTCGTCATGCGGGCGACCGCGCGCATGTGCTGCGCGCCGGCGATCAGAGGCGAGGAGAGCACGTAGCCGATCAGGGCCGAGAGGAGTAGGCGCCCTGCCCCGGCCCAGGTGTCGTCGGCCTTTTCCGGGATAACGAAGGAGGCGACCACCAGGCAATCGGTCGCCATGCGCTCGTCGCGGCGGACGAAGTCGAGCGGATTGTAGCGGTGGGTGTCGTTCGATCCGGGCGAGAACATGAAGACCTGGTTGCCCATGGCCCGGCGGTGGTTCGCGAGCGCCTCGAAATTCTCCCGCTTCGGGTCAAAGAACACGGCCGAGCCCTGCCACAGGTAGCCGTTCGGCAGGACGAAGCCGGTGCCCTTGCCCGACCGGGATGGGCCCACCACCAGGATGTGGGCCGGTTCGTCGGAGCGGATCGTGGCGCCGCCGAGCTTGCCCAGCACGATGCCCTGCTTGCCCGTCAGGCCCTGCTTCGCGGCCTCCAGGAGCGTGCCGAAGCGGGCTGAGCCGAAGGGCATCTGCCGGCGGTTCACGACGGCAAACAGCGCGGCCGCGAGGCAGAACGCTACGACCCCGCCGGCCGCGAGCATTGCCCGGACCAGCGCTTCAACCCGGGTAGGGGGATAGGCGAGCCGGGCCTGGAAGTGCTCCCAGGCAATCAGGAACGTGCCGGCCGAGCGATCGGCGTTCTGCATGCGAAGCAGCCCCCACCGGGACGCGCCCTCGCTCGGGAAGCGAGCGGGCGCCCAGCGGAGCCCGACCACGACCTCGTAGGCTAGGCTCCAGAGGAGGCCGAAGGCGACCAGAGCCAAGAGGGCGACGCCGATCCTATAGGCGACGACGCGGGCCACGGCGCCCTCCCCTCCCCGCCGGCGGCTTGCCGTTCTGCTCGGCCCGCCACTCGGCCATCTTCGAGAAGTAGACGGCCGAGGTGCCGCGCCAGCCGCCGAGCTTGCGCTGTTGGATGACGATCGGCAGGACGGAGCGGATGTAGGCGATGATCTCCTCCCGCTTCAGCCCGAGCCCGGCCTGCATCACCATGAGGGCGAGCTGCTCGAAGGCGCCGGCGGGGCTGTCGGCATGCACGGTCGTGATGCTGCCGGGGTGGCCGGTGTTGATGGCGCGCAGGAACGAGTAGGCCTCAGGTCCGCGGATCTCGCCGAGGAAGATGCGGTCGGGCCTCAGACGCATCGAGGCTTGGAGGAGCGTCTCGACCGTGACCCGCGCCTCGCCCTGGTCGCCCTTGGAGGCGATGAGAGCAAGGTGGTTCTCCTGGACCGGGTTCACTTCGCGGGTGTCCTCGATCGTGATGATGCGCTCGCTCGCCGGCACCTCCTTCAGGATCGCGTTCAGGAAGGTGGTCTTGCCGGAGGACGTGCCGCCCGAGAGCAGGATCGAGGTGCTGCTCGTGACGGCGAGCCGGATGAACGACTCCAGGCGCCCGGCCTCGAGATGCTCACAGAGCTCCCGGTCCGTGTCGGTCAGGGCGACGTCGGTCGCGACCGTAACCTGGTCGAAGGAGCCGAGGCGGCGATAGTCGTCGAGCCGCATGTCCTTGATGACCTGCTTGCGGATCGCGAAGGCCCCTCCCCCGGTCGTGGCCGGCGGCATGACGCCCTGGAAGCGCTCGCCCGTCGGGAGGGCGGCCGAGAGAAGCGGGTGCTCCTCGTTGACGCTCTGCCCGGAGAAGCCGGCGACGCGCTCGGCGAGGTGGCGGATCGCGACCTCGGTTAGCTCCGGCACGTGGTGCCGTTCCATCGCCGACTCTCCGAAGCGCTCGACCCAAATCTGCCCTGGCCCGTTCGCACAGATCTCGACCACCTGGTCGTCCAGGAGCCACGGCCGGATCGGTTTCAGCGCCCGATCGAGGAAGACGGTCACTTGGTGACGGCGCGCTCGCGCCGGAGCTCCCGGAGCGCCTCCCGGACCGGGTCGGGGTAGAAGGCCGAGAAGTCGAGGTCGCGCCGGACGAACACGATGATGCGCGAGCCTTGGTCGAGATGGATCGTGGGCGGGATGTTGATCGTGTTCCGGAGCGCGTCCTGGGCGATCGTCGTCAGCGTCTGCGAGACGTTCTGGGCCGCGATCTGCCGGGCCTGCAGGCTGAGCTGGTTCTGGTTCAGGCCGGACTGGGTCGTGGTGGTGAGGCCGGTGATCGGATCGTTGACGGTCGTGACCGTGCCGTTGTTGCCGGACGTGCCGTAGTTCTGGCCGTAGCCGCTCAGGAATTGAGAGACGCCGCCGACGAGGGACAGCAGGATCGCCGAGCCGAAACGCTCGACGTAGTGGTTGTCGACGAAGCCGGCATTGCCGGCCCGGCCGAGCTCGTCGGCGCCGTTCGAACCGAGCTGAACCGACACGCCGTCGGACCGCAGCAGCCGCGTCCAGACGACGAACACGCGCGTCTGCCCTTGCGCGATGCCGGACCTGTACTCGCCGACGAGCCGGGTCCCGGCCGGGATCAGCACGCGCCGGCCGTCGAAGGACCAGACGTTCTCGGTCGTGACCGCCCGGACCATGCCCGGCAGGTCGCTCTGCAGCGCCGTCTCGAGCACGCCGCGGATCATGGTGCCCTGGGCGACGAGCGCGTCGATGCGGTTGTTCTTCGTCGCCTTCGCGACCTCGACGCCGGTGCTCGACACGGAGGCCAGGAAGCGGCGGTTCGGGTCCTCGTCCGGCCCGGCGCTCGATCCCGCGCCGCCGTCGCCGCGGCCGGCCTCCCCCGCCGCGCCGGCGGTGTCGCTGATGACCTGCGGCGCGCGAAGACGCTCCCAGCGGCGGCGCTCCTCCTCCAGGCGCTGTCGTTCGAGCTCGGCGAGGCGCCGGACCTCGTCGTCGTCCCGCGGCAGCACCGCGAGCGGCGGCTCGGGCGGCGGCGGCGCCGGGAGGATGCCTGGAGGCGGAAGCGGCGGAGGCGGCAGGGTCGGTTCGGGCGGCGGAACCGGGGCCGGAGGCAGGACGATCGTGCCCTGGTCACGGGCCGGACGCGGCTCCCGGATCGAGGGCGCCGGGAACTGCGTGGTCGTGAACTCCTCGGCGTCGGGCGTCGTCAGGTTGCGTGGACCACGCTGGGTTGAACCATAGACCAGCCAGGCCGCGACCGCGATCGCCCCGACCGGCAGGCCGACCCTGACAAGGCTGCCGAGCGCGGTCGGGCTGCGGCCCACGGCCGTCGCCGCGGCCGATTCCAGCTCGAAGTTCCGGTACTCCTGGGCGGACGGCATGGCGGGTCAGATCCCTTGCCGCTTCGCCGGCGCGCTCGCGGCCGGCGCGCCGACGCGTTGCGGCGCGTAGGGCTCGAGCCCGGTCGGCTCGGCGATGTTGGTGAGGCGGCGGTTGAAGATGCAGGTCGAGTCCTGCCCGTTACGAAGCGTCCACTGCGCCGCGACCTTGTCGACGACGACGAACGGGCCCTCCGTCCTGAAATTGACGAGGCTCTCGCTCTGGTCGGCATCGACGATGTAGATCGCCGGCGTCTCCCCCTCGAACCGGAACCAGGTCTTGGTTCCGTCGTCGAAGACGGCGACGGGCTTGTTCGCGGACGCGCCCTTGTAGCCGTACTCGCTGTTGGCGTTGGCGATGTTGAGGCTCTTCAGGTTTGGGTAGGCGGCTCTCTCGCGGGCGAGGCTCATCAGCTTCGCGCTCGCCTCATCGTCGGGATAGCGAAAGCGGACGGCGTAGATCTGTCGGTCGGGCGGGTGCGTGTTCGAGCGCAGGAGGAAGCTGTAGACGCGCTTGCTCGTGACAACGTTCAGGTTCGAGTGAGCCTGCTTGTCCACCGGCTTCACGAAGATGATGTCGCCTTTCCGGTTCGGCTCGACCTTCCAGGCGAGGCTGTCTCCGAGCGCGAGCGTCTCGATGCGCTCGTCCGCCTGCAGCTCGATCATGGTCGAGGTGCCGTAGGTCGCGTCGATCGCGGTGACGTTGTCGCGGCTGTAGACGACGTCACGCACGCGAGAGTCGACGCGACCCGGCCGCGGCACCGCCTCGGCGAGGGCCGGTCCGGCTGCGAGCATTAGCGTCGTCATGACGGCCATCCGGAAGATCACGAGCGCGGGCCCCCGACCGTCCCGGGCGACGGCGCCGTCTCCTGGTCGCGCCGATACTCGACCGCCTGGAAGCCGAGCGGATTGTCGAAACGATACTCGTTCCGCATCGGCGCGGCCGTGTAGCGGAAGCGGACGAGCGAGACCCAGTTGCGGGTTGTGAGGCTGGTCGGGCCATTCTCGTCCGTCGAGAAGCGCACGAGCGCCGTCCGATTGTTCGGAAAGGTCACGGACTTGACCGAGACGGAGACGTTCGTGCCGGTGCCGTAGAGCTTGATCGGATTACGCGGGTTCGAGGGGGCGAAGATCTCGGCGAGCTCGCGTGCGGCCTCGCCGCTGGCCAGGAGCTGCGCCAGGTCGAAGTTGTCCTTCAGCGCCTTCGGATCGTAGGTCTCCCGCGCCTTGACGTAGCGGACGACGTTGAAGGTCGTGACCGCCTCGTCCTGCGTCAGCGGCCCCTCGGCCATGGGCCGCTTCACCTCGACGAAGCCGGTCGTCTTGTCGACGACCACCATGTAGGGCTCGTAGGTCTTCAACGGCACGAGGAGCGCGAGCGTGGCCAGGGAGGCGACCGCGACGACCGTCATCACGGCCGCGACGATCCAGGCGAGCGCGCGCGAGTTTCGGTTTCGGCGCGCGAGGTCGTGCTCCCAGGTCGCACCCTCGGCGTAGTAGCGCGAATCGACGCGCGCCGCAGCCGCCTCACTTGTCACCGCGCCAACCTCGCTCACCGTCCTAATCTAAAGACACTATAATGTCTATTGTCTATGCCCCTGTGGGTCAACCGGGAATAGAGCCCGAGGTGTGCTTCGCCTCGCTCTTCACGGCCACGAAGCGCATGGTCGGCCGGGTCGCGGCTTCGCAGATCGCCTCGGCATCAGCGGCGTCGTTCTTCTGCCGCTTCACGAAAGGCTTCACGTAGGCCGGCGCGATCAACCTCACCTCGTGGCCGAGCTTCGCGATCTCGCGGCCCCAGTGGTGGGCACCAGGGCAGGCCTCCATGGCGACAAGACAGGGCGACTGACCGGAGAAGAAGGCCAGCACTTGGTCGCGTCGCAGCTTCTTGCGGAGAATCGGCGCACCGGCGGCATCCGCCCCGTGTGCCTGGAAGATGTTCTTGGCCAGATCCAGGCCGATGGTGCTAACCTCTATCACGGACGCCTCCCTCCGGTGGCTCTCAACGCCACCACCTTGGCACGTCGATGCCGTCGGGGGGCGTCCACCCCATCACTGGAAGACAACCACCTTCGTGGGAGGGCTGCGCGTCGAAAGGCGCACCCTTCGCTCTCGACGGCCCCATCAACAGGGACGCCTTCCAGGCCCACGTCTGGGACCGGATCGGCATCCTCCTCGACGCCTTCACGCCCGCCGAATGCGCCAACGACTTTGAAACCGCTGCAGGGTATGAGCCGGAATAGACTGAGGATACTGAAGTGCTTTTTCGGCCTGAGGGCACTAGAGCGTGCCAAATCATCATCGCTCTAAAAGCATATATTGCAGAAAGTCCGTGACTAAGCCTCAATTGATTGGCAGTAGGCAGACTAGATGAAACCTCACAGCGTATGTCAACGACAACGGATAGCGCGAGCGTCGAAATCCTCGGAACGTGGACCAATCCCTCGTTGCTCGGCGAAGCGGGCCGGACGGGCGAGGAGATTACCGGGGGGCGAGAACGTTACCCGTCCAAGTTAAAGTCTGCTTAGGTCCAACGCCTATACGCCCTTTCTTAACCGGTTAGGGCGCCCCTCCCTGTGAGAACATCGCCTGATGCGACCTCTTCCCGGACCTGATCCGCAGCCCTGGCGTACCCACCGGCGCTTCTATGTTCGAGCCACGGCTATCTTAATCCTCATCGGTGTGATCCTCGTGTGGATTGAGACGGTCTGGGGCTGGCCGGA